>CAYOTU010000153.1:0-8532 GCA_964406905.1 uncultured Myxococcales bacterium
ATCGTTGCCGTAGTGGTCTGTCAGCTTGATGGCCGCGGCCACGTCCGCGCCGCCCGGGGGCACTCCATCTGGGTAGAGCATTGACAGGGAGAACGCGGCCTCACAGGCTGTGGGCGAGCAGGCCACAGTGCCCTGGAGCCAGGGGAGGTCGTAGGGGAGGTCGTTCACGGAGCGCCAGCCCACGAAGAGGGACTCCTCGATGGGGCTCCCGGCCATGAAGCTGTCCATGCCCCGGCTGCCGAACGCGTGGTCCGCGCCGAAGCCCGGCACGTCCACGTGGATGATGCTGGAGACAGCGTCGTCCAGGTCCCCGTCCCCGGTGTTATCTGAGAGACCCAGGAGGTCCGAGACCCCGGTTCCGAGGCCGAAGTCCCGGTCCACGTAGCCGAGGATGTAGTTGAATTCCTCGCAGGATCCCTCGACGGCCAGGTAGAGGTAGACCCCGTCGAACGCGGCGTAGAGCGCGTCCAGGTGGTTGTTGGCCGGGTTCCAGTTGCTCTCGAGGTCGTTGTCCGCGACTTTGAAGAGCGGATCCCAGTCCCCGAGGTCCCCGTTCAGGGTTGGGGTCATCCCCAGGACGTAGCGGAAGTTGTCGGGAAGACTGAGGCCCTGGCCGCTGGGGTTCTCGATGGCGATGTCCACCAGGCCCCGGGCGTGGGGCGGGGTGACGAATTGGATCACGTCCGACGCAACCGAGGTCGGGACCAGGGGCGCGCCCGCGAAGGTCAGGGTGAGGCCCTCGACAAAGTTCGCGCCCTGGATAAAGACCGTGGTCCCCCCGAGGACCGTGCCGCGGTCCGGGACGATGTTTGTGACCTCGGGCGGCGGTTGGCAGAAGCCTTCGACGCACTTCTGGAGGAGCGCGCAGTCGTCGTCGGTCTCGCAGCCGTCCTGACACATCCCGAAGACACAGAGCGTGCCGAGACCGCACTCGCCGCAGCTTTCGCCGCAGCCGTCGTCGCCGCATTGCTTGTCCGCACAGTCGGGTACACAGGCGCACTGTCCCTCCCCGGTGCACATCTCGTTCTCAGCGCATTCACCGCAGGAGCCGCCGCAGCCGTCGTTGCCGCAGACCTTGCCCTCGCAGTGGGGGAAGCAGCAGACGTCGGGATCGTCTTTGATTCCGTCGCAGTCCTCGTCCACGTCGTTGAAGCAGATCTCGGGGCCGGGCTCGGGCGCGTCGCATTCGCTGAGGCCGTCCTCGGTGCAGACCCGCCACCCGGAGCAGACCCCGTGCTCGTTGATAGCGTAGCAGTGGGTGCCCAGGACGTCGGCGATTGCGGTGTCTGAGCAGGGGCACTCTTCGTCGGGCAGGACGCATTGCGGGACCTGGTCTCCCTCCATGGTGGTCATCACCTGGCACTCCCAGCCGGGGGGGCAATCGGGCTCAGGCATGTCGACCTGGCACGCGCCGCCACAAAAACTACCGACGCCGTCAGGGTAGAGGGCGCAACGGTGCTTCTGATCCGGGCAGTCCGCGCTCTGGGAGCAGGGGAGACAGAGCCCCGGAAAGTCAGACCAGCAGAGGTACACGAGGTCAGCGCCGAAGCCCTCGGACTCGAGGCAGGAGAAGCCGTCGGAACAGTCCTCCACGCACTCAATCGTGCAGACCCGGTCGCCCATGTGGGGGACGCAGAATCCGGCGTTGCAGTCCGCGTTTTCTGTGCAGGGGCAGAGCGAGCCGCCGGGGTCGTCATCGCAGGACAGCGGGACGTCCGGGGGGGCCGTGTCCGTAGGTGTGGAGTCCGCGCCCGCCGCGTCCGTGGCGTCGATCGGTACGAAGACGACGTCAGCGTTTGCGGCCGCGTCTACAATGTCGGATCCAGACCCGATGTCCGTGGTGGCGGTCCCGCCGTCTCCAGCACATCCGGCGAGGAGGAGCGTTGAGACCAAAGCGATTGCATGGATGGAGTTCTTCATCAGGATTCTCCCACGTCTAGGGCTTTGGCAAGCTCTTCGATTACCCGCCGCTGATCCGCCGCGGTCAGGTCGTGGTAGATGGGCAGGGTGAGGCAGCCCCGCCGGGCAGCCTCGGAGTGGGGGAGGGGAGGGCGCGCCGGGTCGAGATAAGGCGTCTCCTCGTGCGCGTTCATTATCCCCCCCCGGGTGGCGACGCCCCGGTTCGCCAGGCGCTGCATTACCGCTGCTTGATCCGTACCCGCTGGCAGGCGCACGCAGTAGCTCTGCCAGTTGCTGCGTCCCCAGGCGGGCTCAGCGGGTGCGGCGAGGCCCGGCACCGCTGCGATGAGATCCGTGTATATCGTTGCCTGCTCCCGGCGTCTGGCGATCATCGCGGGCAGCCGCGAGAGCTGGACCCGTCCCAGCGCTGCCTGGATGTCTGTCATCCGGTAGTTGAATCCTATTTCGGGGAAGGTCATGGCTCCGTCCCGGATCTCCATGCCCTGGTTGCGCAGTCGCCGTGTCCGGGAGTCCAGGGCCGGATCCCGGGTGGTGACCATGCCTCCGTCCCCGGTGGTGATCATCTTGCGGGGATGGAAGGAGAAGCACGCTACTTCACCGCGGGGGCGGCCGATGGGGCTCCATACCCCGGTCGCATCACAAATTTCGCTACCGATGGCGCAGGCCGCGTCCTCTACGAGCGCGAGTCCGTGCCGCTTGGTAAAGGCCTGGATAGCGTTCAGGTCACAGGGCATTCCCATCTGGTGGACCGCCAGGACCGCTCGGGTCCGCGGCGAACGGGCAGCATCGAGGCCCGCGGGATCCATGTTGTACGTCGCAGGGTCGATATCCACGAACACGGGCTCCGCGCCGCAGTGGCGCACCGTGTTAGCGGTCGAGATGTAGGAGTGGCTGGCGGTGATCACCTCGTCTCCGGGGCCGACACCCACGGCCAAGAGCGCCAGGTGCAGGGCCGCAGTCCCGCTGGAAACAGCGCAGGCATGGGCCGCGCCCACAACCGCGGCGAACTCCTTCTCGAACGCTGCCGTCTCCGGCCCCTGGATCACCCAGCCAGCGTCCAGAGGACGCCGGAGCGCCGCG
This sequence comes from uncultured Myxococcales bacterium, assembly GCA_964406905.1. Lineage (GTDB taxonomy): Bacteria > Myxococcota_A > UBA9042 > CAIXZC01 > CAIXZC01 > CAZNWW01. Next base: position 3,001 of record CAYOTU010000153.1, read on the forward strand.
GCCTCCTCCGGGCCGAACCAGGGCTTCGCAATGGGTATCTTCATGGTTCCTCTCACGGCTGGGACGCATCGGGCAGGGCTCCGCACTGCGTCAAGGCATCCTATCTCCTCGGGGCGACGACGTCGAGCATGACCGCGGATGCGCGCCACCGGAGATTACATTTGCTGTTCAGATGGAAGTTCAGCTATTGTGACAGACGAGAGCATCCAGCTAGTAACCAAGGGGAAGCGATATGCGTATGTACCTGGCCGATTTCCGGATGGTCGTGGTGGCGGTGGTGCTTCTTGTCGCAGCCTGCGGCGGTGGAGAGGGGGGCGGGGAGACGTCCGCGGACACGCCCACGGACTCGACGAATGACCGGGTCGGTGGAGCCGACATTGAGGACACCGGCGGAACAGACTCCGGCGGCGACACCGTGATCGAGGCGACGATCGTAGGCCCGGAGGGCGGGACCGTGGACCTGCCTGGCGGCGGTACGCTGGTTATTCCCGAGGGAGCGTTGGCCGAGGACGTAGAGATCACCGTCGCTGCCATCGAGGACCCCGAGTCCGAGCTCTTCATGGTTGTGGGGCCCTTCTACGAATTCGGGCCGGAGGGCTTGGTCTTCTCCATGCCTGCCACGGTGACTGTCCCCTACGATCCGGGCGCTGTTCCCCCCGACGGGGCCGTGGTTTTGGCCTGGTCCTCGGGCGGCGGCTGGGAGTTCCTCACCGCGATGGTGGAAGAGGGGGAGATGATTTCCGCGCAGTTGGACCATTTCTCCGAGGGCGGCGCGGCCGTGCCCGCGGATGTGGGCGACATCTGCTGCGTCGTGGTCGGCCCGGACGGAAGCATCGAATCAAGCGTGGGCGTTGACACGGTCTGTACCTCCGCGGGCGGAGTCGTCATCGGTAAGGCCGAGTTCTGCGAGGACATTGAGTGCTGCGGGGTCTCGGTCCTTGGGATCACCCGGGCTGCCGAGGTCCCCGAGGCCTTCTGCGACTCCAACGATGGCCAGGTGCTTCCCGCTGAGAGCTGCGTTGCGGTCTGCTGCCTCTCCATGACAAGCGGCGCGCCGGCGGCGTCGGTGCTGCCGCTGGAGGTTTGCGACTCCATCGGGGGCCAGGATGTCGGCGCATCGAACACGTGCGGGGAGTTGATCTGCTGCGATGTCGGCGACTCACCGTTGGAGTTCTCCGGCTCAGTCCTCCTGCCAAAGGCAGCGTGCGACGTGGTCGAAGGGACCGAGACCAGCGACAGCCAGTGCTCTGAGATCTGCTGCCTCCAGGCGAGCCTGGAGGGGATCCAAGCGTCGGTAAAGACGAGCGGGGCCTGCAAGGCGCTCGGCGGTCTCAATGTCGGTGGCTCGGAGCTTTGTGAAGGGCAGCTCTGCTGCTACCTCGGCGGGATAGCGGGCGACGACGGCGGACCCATCCCGGGCTTCCCAGCAGCGTTCGTGCTCCCCCCGGGGCTCTGCGAGGATGGGGGAGGCGTCGTCGTCGACGATGCCGAGTGCGTGGACGTCTGTTGTCTGCAGGCGACCGCGGACGGCGGGGTGCAGGCCTCGGTTACGTCAAAGGCCGACTGCGAAGACCAGGGAGGGGTCGAACTGGGCGCGGCTGAAGCGTGCGACAACCAGATCTGCTGCGGCGTCGACGGTTTCCTGGGCATAGGGTTGGCCTTCCCCGCGCCCGAGGGGGTATGCGAGGATAGCGGCGGAGTCGAACTGGACGCGGCGGACTGCGCTGAGGTGTGCTGCCTGTTCGGGGCCGGCGGCGCTCTTGTTGAGGCGTCGGTAATGCCCGCTGCCGAGTGCGCTTGGGAGGGCGGCGTCGTGGCGGGAAATCCAGGCCTCTGCGGTGACCTCGTCTGCTGCGAGGTCGCAGGAGGATTCCTGGGTATCAATTTCACGGCGAAGGTGCCCGAGGGGGCCTGCGATGGCGGGACCGTGGTGGACGATGCAGAGTGCGGGAAAGTCTGCTGCCTGGTGGGTGGCGGGTTCTCGACCGAGGGTAAGGTGTTGAGCAAGTCGGCCTGCGATAACATGGGCGGGACCGTCACTGATGATGTGACCGACTGCGAAGAGACCGTCTGCTGCGGTGCGAGTGCGTTCGGCTTCTCCGTTGCCGGGAACCTGCCGACCTCTAAATGCGAGCAAATAGGCGGCTCTGTCCTGGACGCGACGAATTGTGCGAATCTCTGCTGCCTCATGGACGGCAAGTCAGCCGTTATGCCCAAGTGGGCGTGTGAGAGCATGGGCGGCAGTAGTGCTGGTGACCCGTCTGAGTGCGATGTTCTGTTCTGTTGTTCCGTCTCCGGTGCGGACGCGGTGGCCGGTCTGCTCCCGTATTCGGTCTGCGACAACACCGGGACATTTCTTGACCCGGCAGACTGCGAGAACGTCTGCTGTGTCTTGGGCGGCGCGGACCCCGAGGTTCTCATGAAGGCGGTCTGCGTGGAGAAGGGCGGCGTGCCGTCCGGCGATCCAGAGAACTGCGTGGGCGTTGTCTGCTGTAACGTGAACGTGCTCGGGTTGTCGATGTCGGTCATGATATCCCAGTCGGACTGCGAGCAGGGCGGCGGTGTCGTCGACGCCGCGAACTGCGACGAGGTCTGCTGCATATCCAACGGCGTTGACGGAGAGATCAGTGCGAAGAAGACCACCAAGGCTACGTGCGCGGACTCCGGCGGTCTTGAGGCGGGCCCTGGCGAGAGCTGCGATGAGTTGGTCTGCTGCTCGGTAAGTGGATTTGGGGTGACCGGAGCCATCTTGATCCCCACCGCCACTTGCGACCAGGCCGGTTCCGTGGCGGATGCATCGGAGTGCGAGAAGACCTGCTGTCTGGTCGGTGGCGAGAACGGCGTTACCTCGAAGACCATGAACAAGTCGCTGTGCGATCAGGTCGGCTACGATGCAGGGCCTGAAGTGGACTGCGATGACTTGGTGTGCTGCTCGGTGAGCGGCGGAATGTTTGGGAGCTTCTCGGTGACGCTCCCTGCCGACACATGCAGCAGTAAGGGTGGCACCCCGACCGATGCGTCGGAGTGCGAGGTGGTCTGCTGCGTGTCAGCGGGCGGCGGAGGAAAAAAGACCACCAAGGCCGCTTGCGAGAGTTCCGGCGGTTCAGATGTGGGTCCTGGCGAAAACTGCGATGATCTGGTCTGCTGCTCAAGGAGCGGATTTGGACTTACCCTGTCTTCGATGGTACCCGCTGTCAGTTGCGATCAGTTTGGCACTGTAGTAGACGCGTCGGAGTGCGAGAAGATCTGTTGTGTGTTCCAAGGCAAGGACGGCGTCACCTCGGCGACCGTGAACAAGTCGATATGCGAGGAGATTCTCGGCGGAGCCAGTGTGGGGTCTGACGTGGACTGCGATGAGCTGGTGTGCTGCTCGACGAGCGGTATATTTGGGGGCATCTCGCTGACGGTCCCTGCCGCTGTATGCAGCAAATATGGAGGCACCCCGACCGAAGCGTCGGAATGCCAGGAGACCTGCTGCATATACAGCGACGAGAATGGTGATTCCGTTGCGGAAAACATATCCAAGTCGGATTGCGAAAAGGCCGGCGGCTACGATGCCGGGCCCGAAGTGAACTGCAAGGTCAAGGTGTGCTGCGGGTTCAGCGCCTTGGGAATGGACATAGCGACGATGATCCCGATGGTCACCTGTGATGAGTTCGGCATGATCCTGGAGGATGAGCAGTGTAATACCATCTGCTGCCTCCTCCCCGAGGGCGGGATGCTGATCACCTCAGTTTACGTCTGCACGCTGTACGACGGGACCGCTGGCTCCTGGGATGATTGCCAGAACAACGGGTGCTTCACGCGCTACGATTGTGACGAGGCGCCTGTCTGCAAGGAGGCGTCCTGTCCTGACGGGACCTGCGTCTACGAGAACATGCCCGACGGAACCCCTTGCGACGACGAGAAGCCGGAGACCCCGTCCAGCGAGTGCCTGAACGGGACCTGCGTCTGCACGCCGGACTGCGAGAACAAGGACTGCGGCCCGGATGGCTGCGGCGGGGTCTGCGGTCCCTGTCCGGACGGGACGACCTGCATTGGTACGGACTGCGTTGAGAGCACCGGCCAGCCCTGCGATCCCCCGTCGTCGGGCTACTCCGGCGACGTCGTTCAGCAGGCTCACGTAGGCTTTGACCCGGTCGGCTGCACTTGCACCACCGCGTCCGGCTGGGCTGGCATGGAGAGCCTGGTTCTCGATTATTTCTCAGGCTCAACTTCCGGGGGAGGCTCCCCGGAGCCGCCGTGGACGATCCTTCAGACCGTGCCCGACGTGGGCAGCGGGGCGTGGCTGGAAAACATACCCCTGGACACCCCCATCACCTTCTGGCTCAAGCACGAGGACACTGGCGTCGTGGTCAAGATCACTGTGACCCTTACCTCCACAGGCATAGCGAACGCATCCATCGAGTGCGTTTAGCGGCCGAACTACATCCATGTCAATATATATATTCGATGGCGACACCGAGCGAGGAAGCAGTCGGCAAAAAAGATCCCGAAGATCCACGACTCAGCCAGTGTTCATGCCCTGAACAGCCTCCCCCGTCCCGAGCGAGTTCCCCCCGAGCGAGTTCCGGAATGAGTGTTGAAGACCCATCGGGTATTACCGGGAGATGACGAGGGGGTCACTCCGCCGTATTCGCAGGAGCACGAAGAGCCCCATCACCAGGAACCAGCCGAGGGGCGAGGCGCCGGTTCCACCAGGGCCGGCCGAGCAGCCGCCGGACGAGCCGCCGTTGATCTCATCGTCGGGGACGCAGTTTCCGTAGAGCAGAGAGTAGCCCTCGGGGCAGGTCGTCGGTTCTTCTCCTCCGACGTCTTCCTCGGGGATCGTGGTGTCTTCGTCCGGGCCCCCGCCTTCGGGGACACACTTGAAGGCCCCGTCTTCACAGACGTAGCCCGCCGGACAGTTGCCGCAGACTCCGTCGCAGCCGTCGTCACCACATTGCTTGCCGTGGCAATCCGGGGTGCAGGTGTCGTTCTCCTCGCAGATGAAGCTGGTCATGTTGCAGTGGGAGCCGAAGCCGCAGGTGCCGCAGGAGCCGCCGCAGCCGTCGGGGCCGCATTGCTTGCCCGCGCATTCGGGGACGCAGCCCTCGACGCAGTGGCCCGTCGCGTTGCAGGTTTGTCCGCCGGGGCATGTGCCGCAGGATCCGCCGCAGCCGTCGTCGCCGCATTGCTTGCCCGTGCAGTCCGGGGTGCAGCCCTGCTTGCAGTGGCCGTGGGGGTCGCAGGAGTATCCCGGCGGGCATGAGCCGCAGGAGCCGCCGCAGCCGTCGTCGCCGCATTGCTTGCCGTGACAATCGGGGGTGCACTGGGTGTCGCACTTCCCGTTCTGGCAGAAGAAGCCGTCGGGGCATTGGCCGCAGGATCCTCCGCAGCCGTCGCCGCCGCATTCCTTACCGGTGCAGCTCGGCGTGCACTCGTCCGTGCAGTGGCCGCCCTCGCAGAAGAACCCGGGCGGGCAGGAGCCGCAGAGCCCACCGCAGCCGTCGTCGCCGCATTGCTTGCCCGTGCAGTCGGGGAGGCACGCCG
>CAYOTU010000154.1:0-8517 GCA_964406905.1 uncultured Myxococcales bacterium
ACCGGATTATTACTTCAGCCGAGGTCATCTAGGGTCTAATTCAGGGTTTCGGGGTCTGGCGGCGGATCTTCTTCGTCGTCCTCATCTTCTACTACGAAAGTTTCGTCCTCCTCCGGAACTCCAGTCATAGCCTGTTCCTCCCAGTCCTCGTCGTCCCACCAGTCGTCTTCGTCTGGGCGCTGTGCGGTGAGAACGCCAACGAAATCTGGGATCCCAACCAACTCCAGGGCCGCGGGGAATGAGGAGAGGACTGTCCTGAGCATCTCGAGGAGGTCGTCCTTGGACCGGGCGCCAAGGTCATCGAGCCAGCGATCCAAATCCATGAACGTCGAAGGTTCGTTGAGGTACTTCAAGGCCAACGCACCGCCGTGCGCGCAGGGACCGACAGACGCGCAGGTGCAGAGGGCCTCCATTGTGTAGCGGCGCACCTGCACTGTGGTGTAGATGGGGCCGTCAAATCCTATCCACGCGCCCGAGATCGTGGTGCCGTCCGTGAGACGCCGCACAAGGAGAAGTCGCTCGGCTATATCCTCGGCCTCCTCCGCCAGACGATTATCGATCAGGTAACGACGGATCTTCTCCACGGTCAGAACCACCCGGGCCTGGAGTTCCACCGCTTCTTCTTTGTTGTCCCTGTCACGATCTGACTTCCCCATGGTCTCCTCCTTGTCCAGGAAGGACGGATTTTACGGAAGGCTCCGACGCTTGTAAAGGCAGCCAAACAATGCAAGGAGCACGAGGAGCGCTGATGCGAGGCTCTTTTCGGGACGCGTACTGATCACGCAGCCTGTGCAGCCTCCAGAGCCGCCATAGCCAGCGTTCACCGAAGTAGCGTCGCTGCTCCAGTCCCCGGCAGGACCTCCGTCACCCGTATCCGCGTCCCCCTGCTGCACGTCCAGGCTCCCCTCGATGCAGGCTCCGTCCAGGCAGATCTGGCCGGCGGGACAGAGGCTCTCGACCCATTCAGGGCAGCCCTCGGGACCCACCTCACAGGTCAGCACAGCGGCAGCGGCCTCACCGCAAGTAGTCTCCCCCGTAGTTTCGCAGCCTGGCCCACAGGGGAAGAAGCAGGCAGCGGTGCCGTCCTCTTCGTAGGCGCAGAGCTTGGAATCCTGGAGGCAATCCACCTCCACCACCTGCCCAGCGATGCAGCGCACAACCGTGTTTCCCTGACAGATTCCGCCTGCCGGCAGGGTGTCACAGGTGGTTGGTGGATCCTCACAGGCCCCTTCCGTGCAAATCTGGCCATCGGGGCAGGGGCTGTAGTCCTTGTCGAAACATCCGTCCGCACCCTCGATGCACGCGTCTATACCGGGGCCGTCAGGGCCGTCATGGCAGGTCGCAGACAGAACCCCGCACTCGTGCAGGCATTGGCCACAGTCAGCGGGATCCCCGGAAGGACAGAGCTGCTCGGGGGCCTCAAGATCCGCCCAGGCAGCCGCGGTCCCCCCGGCTACGAGGCGTGATGGCCAGCGCTCGAGTTGTGCGGCGAGATCCGAGGGCACGCCCCGAATCTCCACGGGGCCCAGCTCCGCCAGAAGGGTTGCGGTCATGGTCTCCTCCGCGGTTGGAACGCCCATATAGGTCGGGACGATCACCGCACCGTCGATACGCACGTAGGGCAGGTAGCTGCGAATCGCCCCGTCCGCGGTCTCGGGCCAGGGTATCTCCACCACGATGAAGGCTTCGTCCCCGCTGACCGCGTTCAGGATGTCCCGGATGTCGTCGAGGCCTTGCTGAAGTGACAGGCTCCAGCCCGAGGTCTCCCCGAGGAAAACCCCCCAGGCCGTACCATCCCCAGCGCTGGCCTTCTCTCCAGTCAGGCGCAGGTAGAGGTCCATGGGCTTCTTCTTTAGATCGTTCGCAGGAGTTGGAACCGCCACCACTGCGACACAGCCTGCGTAGGTCCGGAGGGCGAAATCGATCTCCGCTGCGCCGTGCCCGATGTTCATGTTGTAGATCTCGGGACCCGCCAGGCAGAGACCGTCAGGGGTGGCCTGGAAAAATGCGGAAGAGAGGAAGAGGGGGATTCGGTGTAAAGGCGCGGCCGCTGCATCGCTGATCCGACCCGGGACCGCGTCATCCGCTGCGCGAAGGGAGTAGTAGCGCCCGTCCAGGAGAGCCGAAGTAGCTGACTCGCCGACGAACAGGACCGTGGGGCCCCATTCGCCCGCGTATGGGGTATCAAGGGCTTCCACGTCCAGCCAGTTCAACTCCGCCGGGTGGAGGTCCTCATCTTCCAGCCATTCGTACAATGCCAACTGATCTTCGCCTCCACGGGCAAGAATCGTCACCTGAGCCTCGGGCCGAAGCGCAGCCAGAAGCGCAGCCGCGTAGTAATCCCCGGCCTCGGGGGCCACCCAGGCTCGCTCGACCAGAGATGACAGGCGCAGAGTCTCCTGGGTCTCAAAGGGGGCAGTGTAGCCGTACCACTCCGGATGCTCGTCAGGAAGATCAGCCTCAGCCCCGGCAGGGGCTAGGCAGATGAACAACACAGCAAGGGTGATGAGTCTTCGCATGGACACAGAATAGAAGAACCTGGGAAGTGAAGCAATCCGCGCTAGATATATTCCTTCTCTTTGCGCTCCTGCTCTTCCTTGCAGCGGATGCAGAGCGTGGTGACGGGGCGCGCCTCAAGGCGCCGGGGCGAGATGTCGTCGCCGCATTCTTCGCAGAGCCCGAACTCCTCCTCCTCAATGCGCACGAGGGCGAGGTCGATCTTCTTGATGAGGGTTTTTTCTCGCCCGCGCAGGCGAAAATTCATCGCGTGGTCGTACTCTGCTGACGCCAGGTCCATCTCGTCAGGCAGGTCATCCACGTTGATTCCGAGATCTGAAGCCAGGGTGTTCCGAGCCGTCTCGATCAACTCTTCGCGCTGGTCCGTCAGGATCTTCTTGAAACGCTCAAGGATCTTCTTGTTCACGTCTTCCTCACTTCGGCATGCATGCCGGTCTTCCAAACAGGCCGGACTAGACTAAGCAGGAATCGCCCACTGTCAACGGAAATCGACCGGGGCATCATCACCGAACCTTTCTGGTCATCGGCACGAACTCCACGGTAGTCAGGACCTTCTTGTGAACTTTTCCGTCCGCGTCCTTGGCCACAAAAAAGAGCTTGCCGGGCTGGTATCGCGGTCCCACGGGGATCACCATCAGGCCGCCGGGCTTGAGCTGCTGAAGCAATGGCACCGGGATATGGTCCGCAGCGCATGTGACAATGATCTTGTCGAATGGGGCGTTCTCCTCCCAGCCGAAGTAGCCGTCTGCGTTCTTTCGGGTGATCACGTCAGCGTAGCCCAACTTCTCCAGGAGCCTGTTCGTGCGCTTGTGGAGACCGGAGACGATCTCAATGCTGAAAATGTGCGGCGTGATCTGTGAAATCACCGACGAGTGGTAACCCGAACCGGTGCCGATCTCCAGGACCTTATCCGTGGCTTGGACGTCGATGAGTTGGACCATCCATGCGACCATCCCGGGATCGGTGATTGTCTGGCCGTAGCCGATGCGATACCACATCTGCTTGTAGCCGTGGCCGGCCTCACGGTCCTCCTCAAGCATGTACATATGCCGAGGAACCCGCCCCATCGCAAAGAGCACATCCTCGTCCTTGATCTTATGGCGGTAACCGTTTTTCAGAAACTCGACCATCTTCTCTCGGGCCTTGTGGACCCACTTCCGCTCCTGGAGCTTGAACTCAGGCGGGGTCCAGTCCTCTGCCCTCGCCTCTCCAACCATACCCGAGACCAGGCCCAGGACCACCGTAGCAACCACGATCCACCGCAACTTCCGCATCCAATCTCTCCATCAGGTTCCTGTTTAAAGGTGGCCTGATTCTATGGACCCCGGCGACGAAGGTCAACCCGGCTTGACAGCTGAACAGATGTCCAGTACGTTGAGATCGATGAGCAGCAGACAACCCCCTGGTAATATCCCCCCCCTCACGCAGCGCCAGCGCGCTGTCCTGGACTGCATCCGCGCTGCGCTTCAGCGTGAGGGCCGCCCCCCTACCCTGCGGGAGATCGGCGCTGCTGTGGGGATCCGCTCCACCAACGGCGTCAACGACCACCTCAAGGCCCTCGAGGCCAAGGGTTACATCGACCGAACCTCGTTCAGATCCCGCGGACTTCGAATCCTCGATACAGGTGAAGACCACCATGGCGCCCCCGCTGTGGTCCGACAGATTCCGCTCCTGGGCCGCATCGCTGCTGGCTCCCCGATCCATGCGGACCAGAACGTTGAGAGGGAGATTGAGGTCACCGAGGACCTCCCCGGCCTGGCCGGACACCAGACCCTCTTCGCACTGACAGTCTCCGGCGAGTCCATGATCGGCGACGGAATCTTCGACGGAGACCTGATTTTTGTCACGCCGACCGAGGGCACCCCCCCGCCAGGCACGATCGTGGTGGCGCTGATCGACGACGAGGCCACGGTCAAACGCTACTACCCGGAGAACGGCCGAATCCGCCTCGAGCCCTCCAACCCGAACATGGAGCCAATCTACGTCACCAGGGAGGAGGGCCGCAGCGCTGTAATCCAGGGAATCGTGGTCGGTATTTATCGACGGCTGTAGTCTCTACTTCTTCTTCAGATCCGGGAGCTTCTTGAGGAGGTTGGCGGCTTTGTACTGGTTGACGGTGAACACCTTGTCGCCTAAACGACTGAGACCTGGTGCCTGGGCGTAGTTTCCGCCGTTTGCCACCTCCTCTGACAGCCGCAGGGTTCGGGTCTTCCCGTCCTTTGTTGTGATCGTGTAGGTAACGCTGAGTTGCGCCTCTTCAGGGGTTTTTCCTGTGTCTTCCTGCTTCACGGGGAGGTTCGCCAGGGTGCTGATGATGGTATTTACGCCCTGGGGATCATCGATCCTCTCGGGAGCTGTCACGGCCCACGCACCACCCTGTTTCTTGAGGGAGACGGTCTGATCCGGGTACGCTATCTCGACGCCGGTGATCTCGTCGGCCTCGATACGGAAGACCCGCTCATCCCGCAAATCGTCTACAGACTTCCTGAGCCCCTTGACCGAGTAGTCTGCCAACTCCATGATCTCCGCTGCGCCGTCCAGACGGGCGTAGAAGCGCTTTGAGGCCTTCTCGTCGTCTTGGGGCTTCTCGTTCCCGATCTCCAGGACCCGGACCGCTGCCCCCGCTGTGACCTTCAAAACGAACTGGGGATTGTCCAGGCCTGCGCCTTCGACAGCAGAATCACGATAGGTCTGGGTCCGCAGGGCCGCAAGGGCTGACGCCAGACGATTTACGCTCGCGGAGGACGCAGCCTCGTCCGCGGGAGAGACGAAGCGCCACCCGTCGCCATCCCGCTCCAGGACCACTGCGTTTGCACCACGCTCGATAAGTTCGAGGCGCTGAACGTCCTCCTTGGCGAAATCGAAGAGCTTCTTATCCCGCAAATCAACCAGTCCCTTCATCAGCCCCTTCGCTGCGCTCGTGGAGACCTGGAAGAAGCCGTCCCTGTTCGAGACCCGAGCCCAGACAGCGCCCCGGCCCGCGCCCAACTCCAGGGTCCGAACCTCCTCCCCGTCCCCCGTGGTGATCGTGACCTTGTAGGTCCTGTCCAGCGCCTTGGCCTCCGCACCAGGCAGCTTCTCCGCGAAGCGGATCGCTGTGAGGTTGGCCAGGGAGGAGCAGTAGGAACCGAGCCCTCCAACCTGGTAGCCGCCTGGCTCGACGAGCTTCCACTCGTCCTTACCGGCCCCCTTCTCAAACACAAGACGCGGCCGCGCCTCATCCCGGGGATCCTCGATCACCAGCCGCCTCACTTCGTCCTTCTTGAAGCGGAAGATCTTCTTGTCCTGGATCTCATCAGGGTCCAGGTCAAAGGGCTTACGCAGGTCAGCACCGCGGACCCGGAAAACAGCGTCACCATCCGGGGACATGACGTTGGTGTCACGAGTCCCGTCGTCATTCACCTTCTCGGAGTCCCCTATCCAAAGCGCCACAAGGATCTCCTCGCCCTTCATCATTCGCACCTGAATTCGACGGTCTTCTCCCAGCCCGTAGTCCTTCAGATCGTCCGCGGCCACGGCCCGTCCCAGGGATGACTCGGCTCCGTACTGAAAAACCCGGAGCATCGCATTCACGCGGTATGTCCGAGCCCCCGTGACAACAGGCTCTACCACCTCCCACTGATCCCCGTTGCCACGGCGCAGCACCATGGTGACGCCCTTGCGGATGATCTCCATGCGGTCCGGCGGGCCCACTGCACCCTCGGGTTCGTCGTCCTTCGGTTGACCGTCAGCGCGGATGGCCGGGACCTCGATACGAAGGTCCGGCATCTCTTCCCCGTGACGATCAACCACCAGATAGACCGCCAGGAGGACAACAAAGAGGCCCAGGATGATCAGCGTTGTGCGGTTCATCAAACCACCTCCTTCTTGAAGTAATCCCTGATCCTCCGCCGCCGCTGGCGCCGCCACTGCCACAGCCCAAATCCGAAGACGAGGAACAGGAGCGGCAGGCCACCGATCCATACGGCCTCGAGCATGGTGCTGCTTGTCTTTGATTCGAGGGTCCTGATTCGGCGTACGGGGTTCTGCTTCGCCCGGATATCCGCCAGGGCCATCCGCTGCACCGCCCAGTCCAGGGTGTTGAGCAGAAAGGGGATCCCGTCCATGTTCAGGGCGCGGCCCACCTGCCCGATGCGGAGTTGCCAGTTGTCCACCTTGAGCTGAGGCCGGACCAACTCGGGTCCGGGCACGAAGTTGTTCGGGTCGATCCCATCGAACACCCACTCCGGATCCGGCAGGCGAAGGCCCAGGTCGCTGCCCACGACCAGGAGTCGTCCCGGTCCGGAGACCAGCCGGTCTTCCTTCTGCTCCTCGGTAAGCCCCGCTGGGAGGTTCTTCCCGTCAGCGAACGCTGAGGGGAGTTCCCCCTCTACGAGGAGCACCAGGGTTCGCCGGCCCTTGCCATTCATGCGGGCCGCCTGATCGATCTGGGTCCCGGGCAGGAGTTCAAGCTTCGGCGGGTCCTCGTCACCCGGCTCTCCGCCGAAGACCTCGGTCCAGCCCTTCCAGGCCAGGTGGCGGAGCTCGACGCCGACTGAGGCCGACTCGGTCACCCCATCCCTCGCTATCTCCTCCATTCCCTCGAGATCTCCCTCCTCGATATCGGTTAGACGCTTCTCCAGGTCCGAAAGGCGTTTGACCATCTCCATCGCCCGCCCGGCGAGGGTGATGTCCTCGTCGCTGTCTGTCTCCGCTGCCAACGCGTCGGCCAGACCTTTAAGTCCCGCGGCGGACTCCTTCGCCACATCGAGGGCCTTGCGCACCAGGCGCTTGACCTCACGGCCAGCTTTTTTCCGTTCCTCCTCGGTTGCGGCCTTGACCTCTCCCGCTACGGTCGCTGCCCGTTCAGTCGCCAGCGCTATCTTCTCCTGATTATTGAGCGAGGCCTCCCATACCCGATAACGCTCGGGGCGCGGGAACGCCACGGCCTGATCCGAGGTCATGACAAGAGCCTCTGCGGTCACCTCGACACCCTCGGGGGCCTCGAAGGAAAGGGGGCTGACAAAGGGCACGAGGATCCCCGGTAGGCTCCGGACCAGGACGTTCTCCTGGTCCATCTCCGTGGTGTGCACGAAGAGGGGGTACTCGAAGTCCTTGGTCCCCTGGAACTGCATATTCCCCCGCTTTACCACATGGGGCAGGCTAATCTTTCCGGCATGGCTCGCGTCCATCACCAGGGAGGGCTCCACGGTAACCCCCCAGGTCTTCAGAAGGCCCCAAAGGTTGGTCGCTGGTGCGGTGATGTCATAGCGATCCGGCTGCCGCTTGTCGCGCCGGTCATTGCTCATATACGACTCCTCAGAGAAGAGCCCCAGGTTCACGTCATAGCGCGGTGCGAAGACGATCACAGTGCCGCCCCCGATGAGGTACTGGTCGATCCAATAGCGATCCGCGTTCGAGAGGTTCTTCCGAACGCCGAAGATCACCAAGGCCTTGATCTCGTCAGGTACGGGAGTCCCCGCCTCAACCCGCTCCACGTCAAAGTCCTGGCTACGGAAGAGCTGGTTGCGAACGTTCAACAGGAGCTGGCGGAGCTGCTGCTCCATCCCCGCTTGGTACTGAAGGATCTGCGTGAACTGCTGGTTCTGCATCGAAGCGGCTCGAAGCGCGTCCTCGTTGAAGATCGGGGTCTCGGTGGGGATCGGACAGAACCCGCCGCGACCACAGAGGAATCCGAGCTTCTGCTGGCCGGCCGACTCTTTCAGCTCCTTGCAGAACGCGTCCACGTCTGTTTTCACCTTAGCGATGACGCCCTTCCACTCACCGACCTCACGAGGCACGGGAGCGTCACTGGTGAGGACCTGGATCAGCTTATCAGCGGCGAGAGCGAGACCCTGGATACCACCCTTGAGCTTTTCGTCATGGGTGTCCCCGGTGAGGAACGCGTCGAAGCGGCGGTGCTTCCCTTCCCATGCCGCCTGGACCTCCTCGAAGCGAGGCTTCAGATCTTTGCATGCGGCCTCGACGAGATCCCGATTCTTCACCAGGGCCTCGGCCTCC
>CAYOTU010000155.1:0-8327 GCA_964406905.1 uncultured Myxococcales bacterium
CTGGCACTTACAGGTAGCGCCGGTGCAGACGAGCCCCGGCGCACACTCGCCGCAGGACCCGCCGCAGCCGTCAGGGCCGCAAACCAGGCCGTCGCACGCGATAAACACGCAAAGGCCTAAGTCGCACACCTCGCCGCAGCCGCACGCGCCGCAGACCCCGCCGCAGCCGTCGCCCCCGCACTGCTTCCCGTCGCAGCCGTGGAACACGCAGGCCCCGACCTCGCATAGCTCCCCGCAGGAGCACGCGCCGCAGCTCTTGCCGCAGCCGTCGTCCCCGCAGACCAGACCATCACACGCAATATAGGCGCAAAGCCCGTTCTCCGCGCACTCCCAGCCGCACGCGCACTCACCGCAGGAGCCCCCGCAGCCGTCGGTACCGCAGTTCTTCCCGCCGCAATCCGGCGTGCAGTGGCAGATGCCGTTCGAGCAGTCCTCCTGATCGCCGGCGCATTGCCCGCAGTAGCCGCCGCAGCCGTCGTCCCCGCACTCCAAACCATCGCACGCGTGGAAGACGCAGACCCCCTCCTCGCAGTCCTCACCGCATTTGCACTTGCCGCACTTCCCGCCGCAGCCGTCGTCACCGCACTCGAGCCCCTCGCACGCGGGCGTACATTCACAGATTCCAGCAACGCACGTGGCCTGGGGGTTCTCGCACTCGCCGCAAGAGCCGCCGCAGCCGTCGTCCCCGCATTCGTTGTACTTACACGCGGTGAATTCACAGGCGCTGCCCACGCACTCCTCGCCGCATCCGCAGACGCCGCAGCTCCCGCCGCAGCCGTCGTCCCCGCAGCCCTTGCCCGCACACGCTGGCTCACAGATCTTGACGCAGCGGTTGTCCTCGCTGCACTCGTAGCCTGCCTGACAGTCGCCGCAGTTGCAGCCCTCTGTCGAACCACAGAGGCCCTGGCAGTAGATCCGGCAGCGCCGGTCCTCGCCGGTACAGCTTACGGCCAGCAGCAAAGCGACGCCCGTGAGCAAAAACACACTGTCATTTCGCATGGTCCACCTCTCCATGGAAGTTATAACAGAGCCGGGAAGTTGACGCTACCGGGCGCGATTGCTAGCGTGTCCTATGTTCATCTCATGGAGGTACACGCATGGGCGGGAGAGTCATCGTATCCTGGAACGTCAACGGCATCCGCGCCGCTACCAAGAAGGGCTTCATCGAGTTCCTGGCAAAAATGTCGCCGGATCTCCTCTGCGTCCAGGAGACCAAGGCCTGGCCCGATCAGCTCGGCCCCGAAATCCTGGAGCCGGCGGGATACAGGACCTACTGGGCCTGCGCTGAGAAGAAGGGCTACAGCGGCACCGCTATCTTCACCAGGCATGAGCCACGGAGCGTCACGCCACTCGGCGTGGAGGAATTCGACGCGGAGGGGCGGGTGCAGGTGGTGGACATGGGGGACTTCCTCGTCCTCAACTGCTACTTCCCCAACAGCCAGGAGGCGGGCGCGAGGCTGGACTACAAGCTGCGCTTCTGCGACGCGGTGATGGACCGCTGCGAAAAGCTCCGGGCCGACGGCAGGAATGTCGTCCTCTGCGGCGACTACAACATCGCACACAAGCCCATCGACCTGAAGAACCCCAAGCGGAACGAGAATAACCCGGGCTACCTCCCCGAGGAGCGCGCCTGGATGGACAGGTTCACCGGCGCTGGCTGGCTGGACACCTTCCGGATATTCAACCAGGAGCCGGGGCATTTCTCCTGGTGGTCCTACCGGTTCCAGTCGCGGGACAGGGACGTCGGCTGGCGCATCGACTACCACAGCGTCAATCCGGAGTTTGCTGACAAAGTGCTGCGCGCAGAGATCTGGAAGGACGTTCTGGGCTCGGATCACTGCCCAGTGATGATCGAAGTAGACATCTAGACGCGCGTCTTTGTGTTTTTTGCGCGCGTAAATTTGTCTGAGCACGCGCGTGTCTTCCCGATTTGCGCGCGGATTTTTGCAGTTAAGCGGCCCCGACACCCTCACACACAGCAGTCATACCCCACTGTTTTTGCAGCTTTTTTTTATCATCCACAATAGCAATAGACAAATTTGGCTTTACCCCCCAATCCTTCATTGACCCCCTCCCCCCGCGTTGGCAGAATTATGTCCGAGCGCTTGGTTCACTGTTGGGAGGCGAAGAAAACCATGACCGGAAATCTAGAAGCCGCGGTGAGGGAGGTCTGTCAGCGGTACCACAACGACCGCAACCGGATGATGGACATCGTAACCGATATCCAAAAGGACAACGGCTACGTAAGCGATGAGGCCATGGACCTCATCGCAGAAGTGGTAGGCACCCACAGGGTCGAGGTACAGGCCGTGGTATCTTTCTATGCGTTCCTTTCGGATCAGGCGAAGGGCAAGGTGATCATCCGGCTCTGCAACGACATCATCGACAAGATGAAGGGCTGCGAGCGGGTGGCCGCGGCCTTTGAGGAGGAGCTGGGGATCAAGTTCGGAGAGACCACCTCCGACGGGATCATCTCCCTGGAGTACGCGCCCTGCATCGGCATGTGCGATCAAGCCCCCGCTGCGCTGATCAACGACGTCATCGTCACCAGCCTCTCCACTGACAAGGCCCGGGACATCGTCGCGAAGCTCAAGGAGGGGACCACGCCCAGCGGGCTGATTAAGGAATACGGCGACGGAAAAAACGCGCACGACCTGGTCCGCGCTGAGGTCAAGAACAACATCCGCAAGGTCGGCCCGGTGATCCTGGCGGACTACAAAATTGGCAGCGGCCTCAAGAAGGCCCTGGCCATGTCGCCTGTGGAGATCATCCGTGAAATGAAGACCTCCCGGCTCCGGGGCCGCGGCGGTGCGGGCTTCCCCCTGGGAATGAAGTGGGAGTTCACACGGGACGCAGCGGGCGACCGGAAGTACCTGATCTGCAACGCGGACGAGGGCGAACCCGGCACTTTCAAGGATCGGGTAATCCTCACTGAGCAGCCGGACCTGCTCTTCGAGGGAATGACGATCGGCGGCTACGCTATCGGTGCGGACACGGGCATCGTGTACCTGCGGGCCGAATACACCTACCTCCGGCCTTTGCTGGAGCACGTCATCGAGACACGTCGCAAAGCGGGCCTCCTGGGCAAGAACATCCTCGGCAGGACCGGCTTTGACTTTGATATCCGAATTCAGATGGGCGCGGGCGCGTACATCTGCGGCGAGGAGACGGCCCTTATCAGCTCTTGCGAGGGCCTCCGGGGCGACCCGAAGAACCGCCCGCCGTTCCCAGCGCAGAAGGGCTACCTCGACGCGCCCACCTCCGTGAACAACGTCGAAACCCTCTGCTGCGTCGGCCGAATCATGGAGCAGGGCGCTGGCTGGTTCTCGGAACTCGGCAACGAGCTCAGCTCCGGGACAAAGCTCCTGAGCGTGTCCGGCGATTGCAGCGCGCCGGGGGTCTACGAGCTGCCCTTCGGCGTCACCATGACCGAGTTCCTCCAGATGGCCGGAGGCGCAGACGCGAAGGCCGTCCAGGTCGGCGGCCCATCGGGCCAGATGATCGGCCGGACCGACTTCGAGCGGACCATCTGCTTCGATGACATGGCCACGGGCGGCTCTGTGATGGTCTTCGGCCCCGACCGGGACATCCTGGACGTGGTGGACTACTTCATGGAGTTCTTCATCGAGGAGAGCTGCGGCTACTGCACGCCGTGCAGGGTCGGCAACGTCCTGCTGCGTGAGGGCCTGTCCCGAATCCGCACCGGGAAGGGGACCATGGAGGATCTGGTGTACATGCAGAAGCTCGGCGAGACGGTGAAGACCATGAGCCGTTGCGGCCTCGGCCAAACGTCGCCCAACCCGATCCTCACGACCCTGCAAAACTTCCGGTCAGCCTACAAGGACAAAATCCAGGAGATCGAAGATGGGATGGTGCCCACGTTCGATCTTAAGGCAGCCGTGAGCGAGGCAGAGGGGATCACCGGGCGCAAGTCGGTACAAAGGTGAGGTGAAGAGATGAGCGATACCATTCAATTCTCCATCGACGGAGTCCAAGTCAAGGCCTGCCCGGGGCAGACCATCATGGAGGCAGCGGACGAGGCGGGGATCTACATCCCCCGCTTGTGCTACCTCAAGGGACTGGTCCCCCACGGAAGCTGCCGGGTCTGTACTGTCATGGTCAACGGGCGGGCCGCCGCGGCCTGCACCCAGCCCGCCACCGCAGGCATGGTGATCGAGAACGACTCCGAGGCCCTGTTGGAGCACCGCAAGAACATCATCGAGATGCTCTTCGTGGAGGGGAACCACTTCTGCATGTTCTGTGAGAAGAGCGGCAACTGCGAGCTGCAAGCCCTGGCCTACCGGTTCGGCATCGCCGCGCCGCGCTTCCCCTACCTGTTCCCGGAACGAGAAGTCGACGCGACCCACCCCGAGGTCTTCGTGGACCGAAACCGCTGCGTCCTGTGCGGCCGCTGCGTCCGGGCCTCCCGAGATCTGGACGGCAAAAACGTGTTCCAGTTTGTGGGCCGCGGTTCTGAAAAACGGATAGCGGTCAACGCAAAGGCGAACCTTGGGGACACCGACCTCTCGGGATCGGACAAAGCCGTCGAGGTCTGCCCCGTGGGCGCCATCCTGAAGAAGGGAGTTGGATTCGAGGTGCCCATCGGGCAGCGCGACTACGACCATAAGCCCATCGGCACGGACATTGAATCCAAGCGCTCAGAGTAAGGGAGGGTAATCATGTCAAAACCGAAAGTCGCAACGACCTCTCTCGCCGGATGCTTCGGATGCCACATGTCGCTCCTCGACATCGACGAACGGATCCTCCAGCTCGTCGAGCTGATCGACTTCGACAAGTCCCCTATAGATGACATCAAGAAATTCACCGGCCGCTGCCTGGTTGGGCTCATCGAGGGCGGCTGCGCCAACGAGGAGAACGTGGCGGTCCTCCAGGACTTCCGCCGACACTGCGACATCCTGATCTCCGTCGGGGACTGTGCAATAATGGGCGGTCTCCCCGCTATGCGAAACACGATCCCGCTGAAGGAATGCCTGGACGAGGCCTACCTGAACGGCGTGACCGTATACAACGAGACGGGCAAGATCCCGAATGACCCGGAGATCCCGCTCCTGCTCGACAAGGTCTACCCCTGCAATGAAGTGGTAAAGATGGACTACCACCTCCCGGGGTGTCCGCCTCCAGCGGACACCCTCTGGGAGGCCCTGGTGGCCCTCCTGAGCGACAAGCCCATCGAGCTCCCCTACGAACTCGTCAAGTACGACTGAGAGGTGATACGTGGCTGATCTCAAACGAATCTCGATCGAGCCGGTGACCCGCGTTGAGGGACACGGCAAGGTGACGATCCTCCTGGACGAGGACAACAAGGTCAAACAGGCCCGCCTCCACATCGTGGAGTTCCGCGGCTTCGAGCGGTTCATCCAGGGGCGCCCATTCTGGGAGGCCCCCGTCGCTGTCCAGCGCCTCTGCGGCATCTGCCCGGTGAGCCACCACCTGGCCGCGGCCAAGGCCATGGACTGGATCGTGTCCGGCGAGAACCTGACGCCCACCGCGGACAAGATGCGGCGGCTGATGCACTACGGCCAGACCTACCAGTCCCACGCGCTGCACTTCTTCCACCTTGTCTCCCCGGACCTGCTCTTCGGCTTTGACGCTGACCCGGCCATCCGCAACGTGATCGGCGTGATCAAGAAGTTCCCCGAGCTGGCGGTGCAGGGCGTGATGATGCGCAAGTTCGGCCAGGAGATCATCAAGGCGACAGCGGGCAGGAAGATCCACGGCACCGGTGCTATCCCAGGCGGCATCAACAAGAACCTGTCCATCGCTGAGCGTGACGCTTTCCTCAAGGACATCGACCAGCAGATGGAGTGGGCCCGCGGGGCTCTCAAGATCGCAAAGGACTACACCACGTCGAACCTCGACTGGGTGGCCTCCTTCGGCAGCTTCGACTCGAACCACCTCTCCATCGTCCGAGAGGACGGGGCCCTGGAACTCTACGACGGGAAACTCCGAGCCATTGACAAGGATGGGACCCCTATCTTCGACATGGAGGACAACTTCAAGTACCACGAGCTCCTCGCTGAGGAGGTCCGCGACTGGTCGTACATGAAGTTCCCCTTCATCCGGTCCCTCGGCACAGCGGACGGCTGGTATCGCGTCGGCCCCCTGGCGCGGTTGAACACCTGCGACTTCATCGACACCCCTGAGGCCGAGGCCGCACGCAAGGAGTTCTTCGCTGTCACCGGCGGCAAGACCAACAACATCACCATGGCCTACCACTGGGCCAGGATGATCGAGACCCTTCACGCTGCGGAGAAGATCAAGGAGCTGCTGCACGATCCCGATCTCCAGGGCACCGACCTTGTGGTAAAGGGCGATCGCCGGGAAGAGGGTATAGGCATCATCGAGGCACCGCGGGGCACCCTCTTTCACCACTACAAGGTCAACGAGGACGACCAGATCACCATGTGCAACCTGATCGTCTCCACGACCTCCAATAACGAGCCCATGAACCGGGCGGTCGAGAAGGTCGCCATGGATCACATCTCCGGCGTGCCGGAGATCACCGAGGGCCTCCTGAACCACGTCGAGGTAGCGATCCGGGCCTACGACCCCTGCCTCTCGTGCGCTACCCACGCGATGGGCCAGATGCCCCTCAGCGTGACCCTCGTGGACGCGGACGGCAACGTCGTGGGCGAGCGAACCAAGGGCTGACGGGATGCGGAAGACCCTCATCATCGGATACGGAAACCCTGGTCGCCTGGACGACGGCCTGGGACCCGCGCTCGCTGCCCGGCTGGAGGCCCTGGACATCCCAGGTGTGACCGTGGACTCCAACTACCAGCTCACGGTGGAGGACGCGGCGTCCGCCGCGCAGCATGACGTGGTGATCTTCGCTGACGCGCACGTCTCCTGCGCGCCGCCCTTCTCCTTCACCCGCCTGGAGCCAGCGGACGACGCTGGAAGCTTCAGCACCCACCACGTGGAGCCCGAGGCGGTCCTCGCCCTGGCGAAGGATCTCTTCAGCAGCACCCCGGATACGTTCGCCCTGGGGATCCGGGGGTACGAATTCAACGAGTTCGGAGAACGGCTCTCCGACGGGGCGCGGGAGAACCTCGACGCGGCCCTTGAGTTCCTCGTCCTCCGTCTACAAAATGAAACCAACTTTCGAAATGAAGAGGTCTGAGATGGACAAAAAAACGATCCTCATCATCGACGACGACCCGGACTTCCGCTACTCCCTGAGGATGGTCCTCGAGAGCAGGGACTACCTGGTCGAGGAAGCC
This sequence comes from uncultured Myxococcales bacterium, assembly GCA_964406905.1. Classification (GTDB taxonomy): domain Bacteria; phylum Myxococcota_A; class UBA9042; order CAIXZC01; family CAIXZC01; genus CAZNWW01. The sequence continues at coordinate 7,245 of CAYOTU010000155.1, forward strand.
CCCTCAGCGGAAGACGGCGTCAAGCGGTTCAAAGCCGTGAAACCTGACCTCGTCATCGTGGACTTGATGATGGAGGAGATCGACTCCGGCACCAACTTCGTCAAGGAGCTGAAGGCACTGGGCACTGACGTCCCGATCTTCATGCTCAGCTCAATGGGCGACCAGATGAGCCAGATGACCAGCTACGCGGACATCGGCCTCGCTGGCGTGCTCCAGAAGCCGGTGGAGCCCAAGAACCTGCTCGCCACCATTGACAAGAAGCTGAGCTGAGCTTCCATCTCAGAGTCCAAGAAATTGTATCGCAAGACCACTCAGAGCTATCATGATGCCCGCCATTGCGTGGGACCAGCGCACCAGGCCCCCGAGATGAACAAAGCGCAGCCCCCAGGACGCCAGGGCCACTGTGGTAAGCATGGTCAGTATGGTCACGACCCCGAAGACCCCCGCCACGAGGAGCACCTCAGCCGCGCCCATCTCCAGCGCTGGGTAAATAAGCAAAGGAATCAGGGGCTCGCAGGGGCCCAGGACAAAGATCACGAAGAGAACCCAGGGCGTGAGATTCCGGCTCTCGTGGACGTGCGCATGTGCGTCCCTGTGATCGTGGACGTGCTCATGGACCTCGCCGTCCAGGTGGAGGTGTCGATGAACGTGGGGCCGCCGCCGCACCGCCTGACGAATCCCCCACGCGGCGTAGGCAACGCCGAAGCCGATCAGGAGCCAGGCGGCCATCTCTCCCCGGACCGCCTCTACTGCTTCGAGACTCCCCACAGCCAAGCCCAGAGCCGCACCGGCCGCGCCCAGGAGGATGCTCCCGGCCACGTGCCCTACCCCGCAGAGTCCAGTGACGGCCAGGGTCCGCCCCATGGACCACTCCCGGGCTCGTCCCATGACGATGAAGGGCAGATAGTGATCCGGTCCCAGCACCGTGTGGAGAAACCCGATGGACGCGGCGACGGTCAACAGGACGGTCAAGCTGTCTTCCACCAGCGCTCCTCCGGTCGGAAGGGATTCCGTGTTACGAATTGCCGGATTTCGCGCGAGAAGTCAAGACGAGTGACTTCGCTTCCCTTACGGGACAGCAGG
>CAYOTU010000156.1:0-5052 GCA_964406905.1 uncultured Myxococcales bacterium
GGGTCTGCGGACCGCAGATCGACTCCAGTCCGGAACTTTCAGCGACCGCACCCGGCTGGACCTCGTGCTTGTCGATTCCCGATACCGTCCCCGCTGCAGCGTCTCCGCCTACGTGTTCGAGACAGCGTTGCCCGAGCCGGTCCGGCAGTCGGCCCGGGAGTTCGAGGTGCTCCTCAAGGAGCAGAACGCGCTGGAAGAAGCGGAGACCCGGGAAGCGGACAAGGAGCGGCGGCGGCTGGAGGAGCAGAAGCTGGCAGAGCTGACGAAAGAGGCACGGGCGCGGGTGGAGCGTGAGATGCTGCCGAAGATCCGGGCCGAACTGGAGGAGAAGTACCGCAAACGGTACGAAGAGAAGTTCCAGTCCTCGGTGGCCCAGGCCATGGCATCGCTCCGCGAGGACCTGCGGAAGCAGGGCGTCGCGCAGAGGGAGGAGCAGGATCGCCGACTCAAGAGGCAGTTGGCGTTGATCATGCGTGAGACCCGGAAGACGCTCGAACTCCAGACCGCGGTGCAGAAGCAGCGGGAGCTGCAGCAGCGCGTTGACATCGCTGTATCGGACGTGGCGGCCGTGAAGTTCCAGGCATACCTGGATGGAAGCACCCCGGACAGCCCGCTCCGGGTGAGCGTCTACCTGGACCGGGGCTGCGGCGCTACCTACCATCTGCGCGACAAGGCGGTGCTGTTCACCCGGTGCAACCGGGACTGCTACGTGAAGGTCTTCCACCGCGCCCAGGACGGCGCGGTCACGCTCCTCTTTCCGAACAAGAAAGACTGGAACAACCACCTCCAAGGCGGCGTGGTCCACGCAATCGGCGACGAGAGCTATCCGTTCCTGTTCCGCATCAGAGAGCCCCTTGGCATCGAGCGGGTCGTGGTGGTAGCGCAGGAAACCCAGTTCACGGACATCGAAAAAACCAAGGCCGAATACACGGCTGGCGGCCTTGTGGCGGACTACGGCACCCGGGATAACACCGGCTACGGTCAGGTTATCTACCGCGGCATGGTCCCCGAGGCCCGCCCGGGTGGTGCAGCGACCGGCACGGCGCGCTCCACCTGCTCCCTGGTGGTGGAGGAGTAGAGTTGGGAGGGCTTTCTTTACTCATGAGGTCGCGATCGTTGGTTGAAGGACTTGAGGCTGGTCTTGCTGAGGAGATAATATCCATGTCTGTCCGACGAAGGAGCCTGGCCGGAATCACACCGGCAGATCTGCGCCGGTACGACACTCCCGTGGAGGTCGACGCGATGGAACCGACGTGTACATCCGGATACCGGCATCGGGCGACTGAATTCCCCGAACGGGTATGGGGGGCCGCAATGCCGCGGCTTTTCGTGCTCGTGCTGGCCCTCGTCCACCTCACGCTGCTCGCAGGTTTCTCCGGCGTGACAAAGAGTTCCCCAGGGTTGGGCGGCACAGATCTGGCCGACTGGCGCGTTCGGTTCTCCGGGATGGCACAGCCGGAGCTCGTCCTACAGGTGGGGCATTCGCATGATGTGACCTCCGTCGCTTTCTCTCCCGACGGTACGGAGGCGCTTTCGGGGAGCCAGGACGGAACCCTCAGGCTCTGGGATCTCGCGTCGGGTAAGTGCCTCTTGATCTTTGAAGGGCATTCGCAAGGTGTGACCTCCGTAGCGTTTTCTCCCAACGGTACACTGGCGCTCTCGGGGAGCGAAGACAAGACCCTCAAGCTCTGGAACCTCGCGTCCGGGAAATGCGTCCGCACCTTTAAAGGGCATTCGCGAGGAGTGAGGTCCGTCGCGTTCTCTCCCGACGGTACGCAGGCGCTCTCGGGGAGCGAAGACAAGACCCTCAAGCTCTGGGACCTCGCGTCCGGGAAGTGTCTCCAGACCTTTGATGGTTTTTTTAGGGGGCATTCGAGTTGGGTGACGTCCGTCGCGTTCTCGCCCGATGGTACGCGAGTGCTCTCGGGGAGTTGGGACAAGACCCTCAAGCTCTGGGACCTCGGGTCGGGGAAGTGCATCCGGACCCTAAAAGGGCATTCGAGAGATGTGACCTCCGTCGTGTTCTCTCCCGACGGTACGCAGGCTCTCTCGGGGAGCCTGGACGAGACCCTTAAGCTCTGGGACCTCGCGTCGGGGAAGTGCGTCCAGACCTCTGAAGGGTATTCGTGGCCTCTCGCCTCCGTCGTTTTCTCTCCCGACGGTACGCAGGCTCTCGCGGGGGCCTTTTCCCTCTATCTCTGGGACCTCGCGTCGTCGGGGAAGTGCCTCCGAAAAGTTGGATGGCATTCGCTGCCTGTGACCTCCGTCGCGTTCTCTCCCGACGGTACGCAGGCTCTCTCGGGGAGCGATGACAACACCCTCAAGCTCTGGGACCTCGCGTCGGGGAAGTGCCTTCGAACCTTAGAAGGACATTCGTCAGCTGTGGCTTCCGTCGCGTTCTCTTCCGACGGTACGCAGGTTCTCTCGGGGAACTTTGGCAAGACCCTTAAGCTCTGGGACCTCGCGTCGGGGAAGTGCGTCCAGACCTCTGAATCCCCCTTGTTTGATAGTGGGTACACCGTAGCGCTCTCTCCCGACGGTACGCAAGTGATTTTGATGAGCGGTTTCGATAACTTTAGACTCAGGGATCTCGCGTCGGGGAAGGGCCTCCGGCGTTATTTTGGGAATTCGAAATGGGTGAGGCCCGTCGCGTTTTCTCCCGACGGTACGCAGGCTCTCTCGGGGAGCGATGACGAGACCCTGAAGCTCTGGGACCTCGCGTCGGGGAAATGCGTCCGGACCTTTGAAGGGCATTCGGAAGGGGTGAGGTCCGTAGCGTTCTCTCCCGACGGTACGGAGGTGCTCTCAGGGAGCGATGACAACACCCTCAAGCTCTGGGACCTCGCGTCCGGGAAGTGCCTCCGGACCTTCAGAAGGCATTCTTATTGGGGTGTGCTTTCCGTCGATTTCTCTCCCGATGGAACGCAAGTGCTCTCAGGAGGCGGGGACAATACTCTCATCCTTTGGAACCTCTCGTCGCGGTGGTGCGTCCGTATCTTTAGAGGGCATTCGGATTGGGTGAGGTCCGTAGCGTTCTCTCCCGACGGTACGCAGGCGCTCTCGGGGAGCATAGACGGAACCCTCAAGCTCTGGGATCTCGTGTCGGGGAAGTGTCTCTTGACCTTCGAAGGGCATTCGTCTGATGTGACCTCCGTCGCGTTCTCTCCCGACGGTACGCAGGCTCTCTCGGGGAGCTTGGATGGTACGGTCCGGCTCTGGAATGCCAACACCGGACACGGGATAGCAAGCTTCATCGGATTGGATGACGGCAGGTGGGTCGTCCGAACTCCGCTCGGATACTACAATGCTTCCGAAGGCCGGGACCTGTTCACCTGGACCGTCGGAATGGAGATCTACCCCATCGACGCGTTTCCGAACCCGTACTACCGTCCCGACCTCGTCGAGCAGACCCTGCAGCGGGGGTCGTCGTGTCCGGTGCCGGACAGGCCCCCTGTCCTCAGAGTTGCCCTGGAGTTCCAGGAGAAGCAGAAGGACGGGGTGCTGGATGCAGAGGAGACAGCGACCGTGGTCGTGACTGTCGCGAACATGGGTGCAGGCGCAGCGTGCCTGGAGCGCCTGGATCTGGGGACCGAGGCGCTGGACGGGATCCGGATCGAGGGCGGCGGGGACCTGCTGGACAATCTGGGCCCGGGGGAGGAGGTCTCCTGCATCCTGTCCCTGGCATCGGACCGGACAATCCGGGACGGCACCGGGCGCGTCGTGGTCTCCGTTGCCGAGACCAACGGCTTCGACGCGGATCCCGTCGCTATCGAGTTCGCTATCCGGGCTTTCCGCTCACCCGATGTCCAGATCGCGGGGTTCGAGGTGGATGACGACCAGGAGGGGAAATCCTTCGGCAACCGCAACGGGATGGTGGACCCGGGGGAGACCGTGGAAATGGGGGTCCGGATATGCAACAAGGGGGAGGGTGCGACGCGGAAGACGAGGGTGCGTTTCGAGGTCACGGATTCCGGGGGTGACGTCACGGGGCAGGAGATGGGGCCCTTTGACTTGGGCGACCTGGCGCCGGGCCAGTGTGCGGACCGCGTGGTCGTGTTCATGGTCAACAAGCGGTTTACAGGCCGCCGGGTCCCCGTGCGCCTGGTCGTGGAAGACGAGCGGGCAGACCTGGTCCGGAGCCGGGACCTCGATCTGGCGATCGCGGAGCGGCCGCGTACGGTCCGGGTCGTCCGCATCCCCGGGGTGATACGTGAGGAACCAGAGCCGACCCCCCGGAGCGTGGACGAGGTGGTCCCGCTGCCAACGCCGACGAGGCCGAACGATTTCGCCGTGCTGGTGGGAATCGAGCATTACCGGGACCTGCCGCAGGCGAAGTTCGCTAGGCGGGACGCGGAGGTGATGCGAAAGTATCTTATCCAAACCATGGGGTTCCGGGAGGAGAACGTCTGGCTGCTCCTGGACGAGCAGGCCACCCACACGGATATCAAGGGCTACATCGAGGAGTGGCTGCCGAAGAACGTGTCGAGCGCCTCCCGGGTTCTGTTCTATTACTCGGGGCACGGCACCCCGGATCCAAAGAGCCGGGAGGCGTACCTGTTGCCGTACGACGGAAAGCCGAACTACATCAAAAGCAGCGGCTACTCCCTGGCCCGGTTACGGGAGCGGCTGGCAGAGCTGCCCGCCAGGGAGGTGGTGGTGATCGTGGACGCATGCTTCAGCGGCCGGGGCGGCCGTTCGGTGTCGGGCAGCAAATTCATCGTGCCAGCCGATCTGGTGGAGGGTTCGGAGCGGATGGTGGTCCTGGCCGCGTCCCAGGGCGACCAGGCCGCTGGCTGGGACGAGGACGCGCAGCACGGCCTGCTCACCTTCCACCTGCTGGAAGCTCTCCGCGGGGCAGCGGACATGGACGGAGATCGGTGGGTGACCCTGAAGGAAGCATTCCTGTATGTAAAAAAAACGGTCCCCCGCACCGCGGCCCGGGAGAACCGAGAGCAGAAGCCCCACCTCTCGCCTGAGCCAGACCGATTGGGCAAGATGGGGACCCTGCGCCTGACCCGGCTGCCGGACGCGGACTAAGGAGTACCGCTCGGG
>CAYOTU010000156.1:5062-8253 GCA_964406905.1 uncultured Myxococcales bacterium
AGTGCTTCCCGGTGAGGAGGATAAGATGGAAAGACAAGCCTTGATCTCTGGTGTAATGGCGGCTGGGTTCATCGTTTTGGGGTGGGCTCTCAGCCTGGATGTCCGGGCCGAGGATCGGCCCGAGGTCTTCGTGCAGTTCCGGGAAACCGGCGAGATCGGCTACGTAGTGTCCACTCCGGAAGGTCAGCATGTATTGTCGGGGAACTCGGAGCTGGGGGTCACCCGGATCGACGAGGTTGAGCCGAAGATGCCGGCCGAGCCACCACCGAGTGTGGATGATGTGCCGAGGCTTACGACTCCGAAGCGGCAGAGCGGGTATGCAATCGTTGTGGGGATCGAGCATTACCGGGACCTGCCGCATGCGAAGTACGCTCGGCGGGACGCTGAGGTGATGCGTGAGTACTTGATCCACGCGATGGGGTTCCGGGAGGAGAACGTCCGGTTGCTCCTGGATGAGCAGGCCACCCACTTGGACATCAAGTGCTGCATCGAGGAGTGGCTCCCGATGAGCGTCTTGAACGAATCCCTTATTTGGTTTTTCTACTCAGGCCATGGGGTCATTCATCCGGAGCGTTGCGAAGCGTACCTCCTGCCTTACGACGGGGACCCAAACCCGAACTTCTTGGATATCAGCAGCTATTCCTTGTCCCACCTCCTGGAGCAACTGGTAGAACTCCCGGTTCGAGGGGTCGTAGTGGTGCTGGACGCGTCCTTCGGTGGTCAGCTCCGATATCCCCCGAGAGAGCGAGAGCGTTGTACGAATCCGTTCCGAAAGCTACCAAGCTCGAAGCGGTTGGCTGTTGTGGTGGCCGCGGAGTACGGCCAGAATGCGGGCTTGAACGATAACCAGCGGCACGGCCTGCTCACCCTTCACCTGCTGGATGCGCTTCGGGGGGCAGCGGACATGGACGGAGATCGGTGGGTGACCCTGAAGGAGGTGTTCCTCTACGTGAAGGAAGCGGTCCGCCGTTCAGCGCTCCAGGAAAACTGGCTGCAGGAGCCCCATATCCTTCCTGCTTCCGACCGACTGGACGATATGGGGACCCTGCGCCTGACCCGTCTGCCGGAGGCCCCTTGAGACGCTGGCGATATATCGATGCATCGATCGTCCTCTCTCTGTTTCTGCTGCTTGGACCACCGACGGGGCTGGCGTCCCCATGGCCTGCGTTGATCGAGGAAGAACCCCGCCTGCTGGGGGGAGGGGGACGTGACGCCGCCGTGGTGGTCGGGGTCGAAAGGTACTCCTACCTGCCGGATGTGCCGGGTGCGACGCGGAACTCCCTGGATTGGTACCGCTTTTTCACTCGGGTCCGTGGCGTTCGGGCAGATCGGGTGTTCTTGTTGGAGGATGCGGAAGCTACACCGAAGAAGACCCGCGCTGCGCTGGGGGACGCTGCGTCGCTCGTCGGCAAGAAGGGGACCCTGTGGTTCGTGTTCATCGGCCACGGCGCGCCGAGCCAGGACGGAACAGACGGGGTGCTGGTCTGCGTGGACGCGCACGCGGACATCGAGGATTTCTACCCCGACACGGTGTCGAGGTCCGAGATCTTCGGGCTCCTGAAGACAGCGCGATGCAAACGTCGCGTTGTGGTTCTTGATTCCTGCTTTAGCGGGCTGGATTCCAGGGGCGAACAGCTCATCAGCGCGCAGTTCGCTATCCCGGTCGACCTGGGGGCCGTTGAGGATCTTACCGTGCTGACAGCGGGTCGTGCCCGGGACATAGCGGGACCGCTCCCGGGGGTCGACCGTCCGGCGTTCAGCTATCTTGTCCTGGGCGCGTTGTTGGGCTGGGGAGATCGGAATGGGGATAGTAAGGTCTTCGCCTCCGAGGTCGTAACGTACGTGAAGGACACGTTGCGTGTTCTGGACAGGAGTCGTCGCCAGGAACCCCAGTTCGCAGGCGTGGATCTGGCGTTGAGCGCCTGCCGCAGCGACGCGATGGAGGCACCGAAGATCGATGAACTGCTCCTGGAATTCCGCAAGAAGGAGAGAGAGGAGGAGGATTTCGAGATCGTCTCACAGGTTTTTGTGGGAGATCCAAATAGGTTCTCTGGACTGAAGTTCGAACCATCGGAGATCGTCCCTTTGGGGCCTCGGCAACAGGCGTTTTCCCGAGTCTGGGCTCGGACACCTGTCATCATGGGCTCTTTGGAGTCATTCTTGCCAGGAATCGGAAATGTACCGAAATGCCTCGTTCAGGCATCTTCGGATTTGGCGAGTGCCCTGCCCTGTTTGCGTCAAGCAGCGATGTCCATGTCTGCGATTCGGTGGGATAAGCAACTCCATTTGTCGCTGGAAGCGACGGATTTGGTAGCGTCGGTCTTCGCCGCGCTGGCACGAGCGGAGGCGTACCAGGAAGATCTGCGAGACATCCATCGTCTGATGGATTCGTTCCGCCTGCGGAGTCTGGCTCCGGCGTTCTCAGCTCCCGATTTTTCGAGGGCCTTCGAAGTTGTTCGGCGCATTCCCCCTGACCGGATTCTGCCTCGAACCAAGATGCGGTTAGCCGAGTGGTACTGGGAGATGAACCAGCCGGATCGGGCTGAGGAGGTCCTTGAGGATCTTCGCGAACGCCGGTTTTTGGCTGGAGAGGATAGGTTGGCTGCAAGGGTGTTCCTGCTTTCGGGCGCGCTGGCCCTGGCCCGCACCGACGCCGACGCGGCGCTCAAGTACCTGTCGGAGCTACGGGGGTACCCGGCGGAGCCCTGGAGTTCCGCTGGACTTGCCTTGCTGGCGATGACCTTCCTGGCGCGTGATGAGGCTTGGAGTGAGGCGGTCAGTGCGTTGGGAGCGCTAATGCAATCGACTCACTCAGCGGACGCTGTTCCGGGGGCGTTGGCGCGCCAGACACGCCACGAGGTCGCATCGGTCTTTTCACGAGAGATTTTTGAAAAGCGGAGTTCTTCGAGTCCTTCGATGTGGTCCTCGACCGACTGGTTGTCCGAACGGCTCGCTCGACTACCGGGCTCCGTCGATTCGTGGGTTGATGCGCTCTGGGGTTTCCTCAAACGTGATGACATTTCTCTCTCGAATCTGGTACGCGTGGAAATCGAGAAGCAGCCTTCTTCCGGTGGTATTCTGAGCCATTGCGCCTCGATGGCGTGTGCTTTTGGAATCTCTGCTGAGGGGATCTCGTGTCCGAATGTCCTCTTCAGGCCGTATCCCTTCTGGACAGGAGAGGACTGCGTTCA
>CAYOTU010000157.1:0-8194 GCA_964406905.1 uncultured Myxococcales bacterium
CTGCGCTCGTCGGCTGATCCGCTCATGCCACCTCCGTAGCATATGGTGACACATGAAACGGTGAGCCTCTAGCAAAAATTGTAGATTGGAAAACGCAGGGAGCGTTCTACTTCACAGGCGCGGCCTCGGGAGCAGGCGCGACCTTGGGAGCAGGCGCTACAGCGGGAGCGGGCGCAGCCTCGGGAGCAGGCGCGGCCTCGGGAGCCTCAGGCTTCTCACCCATCGGGGGCGCCTTGTCGCCGCCCATCGGGGGACCGCCCATGCCGCCGCCCATCATGCCCATGACGGCCATGATGTCGCCGCTGGCCTCGAACTGGGCAAGAACCGGCTCGATCTGGAGAAGCACGGCCAGGATCTCAGCCTTGCTCTTGACCATCTCGGCCATGGCCTCCTTCGTCTCTGACTTGGCTTCCTTGACCTCGTCCCAATCCTTCGCCATGTCCTCGGGAACCCAGAAGCCCTCGACCTTGACCAGCTCTCCCTCTTCGGTGTCGTCGCCGAAGGTGAACTTGAGCTTGGCCTTATCCGCGGTCTCCTCAATGGTCTCGATCTTCAGGCTGGCGGCCATCTTGAAGAACTCAAGGACATCGTCGTTACCGCTGCCCTTGGCCATGTCGAGGAGGCCCTTGGCCAGCTCGCCGCTCTGCTCGTTTATGAACTTGTCCAGATCAAAGGTTGAGAAGTTCTCGAACTTGTCAAAGCCGGCAGCCTTGATGCCCTTCCACGCATCCAGGAGACCGTCCAACGCCATGGTGATCTCCTTTGCAGGAGCCTCGGGGCCGGCGAACGTTGCGATTTGCTGAACGAGCTTGTCCTTGTTCTTCTCCACCGCGGTCATCACCCGATCCGTGGTGGCGATAACCTTCTCGAAGATTTCCTTGTCCATGCCGGTGGTAACAATCTTGACGATCTCTGCCAGGTCCGCCTTGTAGGAAGGGGGCATGAGGCCCCAGATGCCTGCGACGTTCCCGTCGACCAGGAGGCCGACCAAGGTGGTGACGGTCTTCTCCGCTGTGAGACCACCTTCAACAGCGGCGGCCACCTCGGGCTTCTCAGCGGGGGCCTCGACCTTCTCCTTGGCATCAGCGGTGGCCTTCTCAGTATCCGGGGCGGCCTCGGCGGTCTTCTTCGCAGCGTCTTCGACAACCTTATCAGCCTCGCCCTTGACGGCCTCGAGCGACTTGTCAGCCTCCTTCATCGCTGCCTCGGCCTGCTTCTCGGCCTCTACCGCTATCTTGTCGGCCTGGGCCTTGGCTGCCTCGACTGTCTTCTCGGGCTCGGCCTTCTTTTCCTTCTTGGCCTCTTCCTTCTTGGTCTCTTCCTTCTTGTCACCGCCGCAGCCGGCCGCAAGACCGAGAACCGCAACGAGAACCACCAACTTCGTCATCCACTTCATCTTCGTCTCTCCTTGGTTTCAAAAATAATGACGCTAGCCTGTTTACAACAACGTGCCCGCGCAGGTCAAAGGAATTCGCCCACTTGACCCGGAGCGGGACCGCGATACTGTAGGTTTGCCATCTCCAGGGAGGCATCCATGGCCGGAAAAAAACCGAAGAAGCAGCGACAGAAGCCTAACCCCGACACGCCCGCGTCAACGCCGACAGACCCATGGGACGGGCCGGTCCGAGGCACCCGGGACGCGGACGACGCCGAGACAGTTCGGATCCCGGTGGAGGTCATTAATGACCTCGTCGAAAACTCCCCCGAGCCCGAGCCCTCTTCAGGGCCTGGGCCGGATGTGGATCCTGTGCCGGATGCCCCGGATCCCCGCGACATGCACATCTCCAACCTCGAATTCCGTCTGGCCGAGAGCGAGCAGCTCCTGGAGCAAACCCGAGCGGCATACCGGAAGCGCGAGAAGGAAATGGAGGCAACGCGGGCGCGTCTGGAGCGCGACCGGAAGAAACACCTCGAGCGCAGCCGAACCGCGCTCCTCGAGCGCATCTTTGAACCCATGGACAACCTGTCCCGATCGGTAGCGTCTGCCGGGAACTGGCCCGATAAGGACGAACGTATCACGGGTTTCCTGGGCGGCCTCGAGATGGTTGAACGCCAGCTTCGGGATCGAATGGAAGAGTTGGGCCTGGTCCGCTTCGATCCCACCGGCGAGACCTTCGACCCCCACCTCCACGAGGCTATCAGCACGGTTCCGGTCAAGGACAAGGCGATGGACGGGAAGGTTTACTCCACCTGGGAGGTAGGATACCGTTGCGGCGATATCGTGCTACGCGCTGCCAAGGTGATCGTAGGCAAAAAAGCCTGATCTACCTCTTCCCCTGAATCGCGTCCATGACCTCCTTGGGCGGCTTGAACCTCCACAGCTTTCCCTTCAGCCGGTTCGGGGTCTCGCCGCGCATACGCCCCAGGATTCGACCAGCCGCTACCCGCAATTCCAAAGGCAAATCGTCGCTGGTGGCCAGGGCCATGACAAAGTCCGCGTCCTCGTTCCCCACATGGGGATCGCAGCCGCCAAGCAGACGAACCCGCTCCTCGACGGGGATGCCCCTGTCGGTGACAAAGCGCCGGGCAGCGGCCCACACTTCGGGATCGCAGCGCAGCGCGGCCAGGGCCAGCAGGGCAGCGGCAGCGGCCGACTCGCCGTCAGCCACGAGGTCCAACTCCTCAGCCAGCGTCTCCATAACGATGAGTGCGACCGCACCGTCCTCAGACCACGCGATCACCCGCTGCTCCACCCGACCCCCAGGTTCCGCAGAAAACGACGTCGGAATTAGAAGGGAAATGACGAGGACAAACGGGATCATGCGTAGACGCGACGACGCAGAACAAGGGCCAGGAACCCGAAGATCAGGAGCCACGCGCCTCCGCCCGCGCTGCTCCCCGCTGCGCAGCCGCCGCCTCCGCCGCCCCCGCCTTGACCGGATGTATCCTGGCCAAGCGGATTCCAGCCCGTGTCGCCCCCCGGGACCGTGTCCACTCCGGGTATCGGCGTGGTGTCGTCCTCCGGCAAATCCCAGACAGCCAGGTCGCCATATACGTCGTGCTCAGTCCCCGTGTCTGGGACTATCTCCTCGACAACGTCCGGCTCGACCACCACGTCATCCGAATACTCCGGGTTCGGCTCCGGCGGCTTCTCGCCGCAGGACGTCTCGTCCGCACAAGGCCCGGGGCAATCATCGACCTCGACCCACTCGGTGCACTCGTCCGGATCTCCGTCGGTGACGCATTCGGACAGAACTCCGATGTCGTCCAGGCCGTCGACGCACTTGATCTCCCCGGCGACACAGACGTCCTCACACGCGCCTGTCTCGACGCAATCCCCGGCCATGCACTCAAAGCCATCGTCGCAGACGCCCATGTCGGTCCACTCCAGGCAGCCGTCCTCGTCGGAGTCCCAGCAGCCCTGGACAACGTCGACACCGTCGCATTGGACCATGCCCAGACCGGGACATCCGTCCTCGCAGCCCCCCACGCAGGCAGCGTTGACGCAATCCTGTCCCGGGCCACAGTCCTTGATGCTGGCCCACTCGAGGCAACCATCCAGGTCCCAGTCCTTGCACTCCGCAACGAAGGGCTTTCCGGTGGAGGTCTCCTCGCAGTCAACGTCCCCGGCGTTGTCGCAGAGGTCGAGGCAATTGCTGGAGCAGGAGCCGTAGAGGCAGTACTCGTCCGCGTCGCAATCGCTCGCGTAAATCCAGTCCTTGCAGGGGTCGTCGTCCCCCTCGCCGCAGCCCCAGACCTGCCAGACACCCTCATCTCCCTTCTCGCACTTGGTGTCGTAGGGGCCGGTGCACTCGTCCTCGCAGATCACGATGCACTGGTGAAAGATGCAGGTCATCCCCGGCCCGCAGAGGTCTTCACCCTCATCCACGAGCCCGTCGCAGTCGTTGTCCACGCCGTCGCAGTCCTCCTCGTCCGTGAGGCCGTCGCAGTCGTTGTCCACCTCGTCGCAGATCTCCGTCGCACCAGGATTGATCTCAGGATCCTCCTCGTTGCAGTCCCCGTACCAGCCGTCCTCGTCCAGGTCCAAAGCGACCGTGATGGTGAGCTGAGGTGCGGCGATGCCCTCCTTGCTGGAAAAGTCGATCCATCGCAGAATGGGCTCGTTCACATTCCCGAAGTTCGGATCGGCTAGGTGGAACCCGCAGTTGGGCTGGATCGGAGCGTCCGGCTGGTCCGTGTCCCCGGTAAGCCAGTCCTTTGCTGCCTTGGTCACGTCGAAGACCCAGATGCCTTCCGCTGTGATGGATTTGTTCTGCGGGAGAGAACTCCAGGTGGTCCCGTTTGTGTCGTTCAACGTGCCCTCATTCCACTCGCAGATGGCCGGTGTGAAGCCGATCTTCTTGAGGCGGTACACCTCGATCTCCGGGGGTCCGCCAAACTCCTCGACTCCGTCTACGGGCGTGAGACGCAGGGTCGCTGACACGATCTCACCGTCGGGGACCGTGTCCAGGGGGAACCGAAGGTAGCCGCGGAACTTGCGGTGTGCGGACCACGAAGGCGTCGTCGTCTCGCACTGGCCCGGCGGTGCGCACCACGCGGGCAGGGCTCCGCCTGTGCAGCACTCCAATCCGTCGTCTTCGCATGGGTTCCAGCCCCCCGGGACACAGGCCTGGGGCTCGATCCCCACCCGAATAATCGGACTCGCCCCTTGGATCGTATCGTCGTTATGTGTCGCCCATGTGTCATGGCTCGGGGTAATCGTCACCGAGTCGAAGGGGTCCACGTCGCCCCGCACAGGGAACGCCCCGAGGCATAAGAAAACAATCGCCGCCAAGAAGATCATGTTCCGCATCGTCGCCTCCCGCGCATAGCCTTGTGTCCATGTCGGCATCTATCATACAATCGATGAAGCACCGAGACAACGGGCCCAGGCCCGGGAGGTCGTATGAAGAACGGCGCGGACCGACGCATCCACCACCGATGGGACTCGAATGACACTATTTACGGATACGTGGACGGAGCCCGCTTCGCCGCATCAACGGAGAACTTGAGCTCTGGCGGCATGTTCCTGGAGACACGGGATCCCGTGCCCGTGGGCGCGCTGGTTTCCCTGGTCTTCCGTGACCAGGCCAAATCAACGAACCCGCCAATTTTTCTAATCGGGCGCGTGATGCGGCGCCAGAAGAGGCCGACGCTGGGGGTCGGGCTGCGATGGGAGAAGGCTGTCTTCACCGGCGCCTCTGCGATCCTCCACCGCTTCCTGCTGGATCGTCTCCGGGTGCAGAACCCCGCGGTGGTCTCCGTGACAGGCTCCAAGGGCGAAGTCAAGGCCATCCACCACTTCAACTCCCTGCCTGTGGCCGCGGCCGTCGCCTCGTCCAAGGCGGTGCCGACCTCCGCCAACCGCGGCTCTGGAACCGTCCCGGACTCGGGACCGGTGACCACACGCATCAACAGGCAGGGCACCATGGCCCCCGCCAACATCCGGGCCCTCCTGTCCCTGGACGACAAGCGGGAGCCGATCATTGTCCACGCGCTGGGCCTCAAGTCCATGTTCACCGGCTGGCCCCCCTCCATCGACATCGGCCCCGACCTCGAGGTTACCGTGACCCTCTCGGTCCGTACCCGCACGGGGATGGCCAACGTGGAATGCGCGTGCATCGTCACCATAGCGAACGAAGGGGAGGAGGACAGCGACAGCACCCTGGACCTGGACATCGTGGACGTCCAGGAGCCCAAGGGCCACGGCGGCCTGTTGTCACGCTACGTCCGCTGGCTGCACTTCAACTCGTTAACAAACTCATAGTGCGTCTCTTCGTCATTTGGCTCTGCCTTTTCGCCCTGGTGGGCGGTTGCGCTTCGTCCCACAGCCCAGGTGCGGATGACACCGGCCTCAACGCAGTGGCAGACTCTACGGATGTTGCGCCAGAGGACATCCCCTCGGACCGGGTGGCCGACATCCCGGATCTGGTGCCGGACATGCCCGACTGGCAGGAGGATCCGCTGCCCATCCCCTGCCCCGGCGGCCTTCCCGCGTTCATCATCGACCTGGGCGGCGGCGCGTTCCTGGCGGGGTTGGCCGACTGGGACCTCCATGTCTCGGTCATTGCGGACGGCATCGTGCGCCTGCGCTGGTTGGACCCCGGGACCTCTCTGGACCCGGATCACTCCTACGCGGTTGTGCCCCAGGAACAGCCCGAGTTGGATCTGGTTGTATACGCAAACACGGGCTGCGATGTACTGGTCATCGAGACACCGCACTTCCACATCTCGGTCGGTTCGGACGGCCCTGCTATTGGGTATAACTACTACCCCGACGGCACGCCCGTACCGGAGGGCCAGGTTTTCTACAGCGTGCTCTTGGGGCCGATACGGGACGCGCTGACCGATGAGGTGACCATCACCCATGCCATCGACCCTTCTGACCATTTCTATGGGTTCGGCGAGAAGAACGGGGGGTTGGATCGTCGAGGGCGCACCCTGACCTTCTGGAACTTCGACCCCCTGGCATGGGGAGACTACACGCCGCTGTCAGAGCCGCTCTATCAGTCCATCCCCGCTTTCGTGGGGCTCCGCGACGGCGTGGCCTTCGGCGTGTTCACCGACAACACCCGCCACATGGTCTTCGACGTAGGGGACACAGATCCCGAGGAGCTGACCATCACAGCGGCCGCAGGTGTCATCGACCAGTACGTCTACGCGGGCCCGACCATCCCCGAGGTCCTGGAACGCTACACCCGCCTCACTGGGCGTCCGATCATGCCGCCCCGCTGGACCCTGGGCTACCACCAATGCCGCTGGAGCTACACACCGGACACCCGCGTGCTGGAGGTAGCCCAGGAGTTCCGGGACCGGGACATCCCCGCGGACGGGATCTGGCTGGACATCGACTACATGGACGGGTACCGCTCATTCACCTTCCACCCCGAGGACTTCTCCGACCCGGCGGGCCTGGTATCGGACCTCGAAGAGATCGGCTTCAAGACCACGGTGATCATCGACCCCGGGATCAAGGTGGACGAGGGCTGGGACGTCTACGACACCGGGGTCGCGGGCGGGCACTTCATCTCCCAGGAGGACGGCGTCACGCCCTTCGTTGGAGAGGTCTGGCCCGGCCCCGCTGTGTTCCCCGACTTCTCCTCGCCCGAGGCTCGGGGCTGGTGGGCGGCCTTGATCCCCGCGCTCACGGACGTGGGCATTCGGGGCATCTGGATCGACATGAACGAACCCACTTCCTTCCTGGAGGAGGACGACCACACCGTGCCAAACCATCTGCCCGTGGACTGGGACGGCGTGGGCGCTTCAATGGGCGCGCTCCATAACGTCTACGCGCACCTCATGGCCAGGGCCACCCGCCAGGGCCTGCTCGACGCCGCGCCCGAACGGCGCCCCTTCATCCTGACTAGGGCCGGCTTCGCGGGCCAGCAGCGCTACACCGCGATGTGGACCGGCGACTCCCCCAGCAACTTCCCCATGATGGCCGCAAACCTGCCGATGATGCTGGGCCTGGGCCTCTCGGGTGTCTCCCACTGCGGCAGCGATGTCGGCGGCTTCTCGGGCTGGCCCGGCAGCCAGCTCTTCGCCCGGTGGATGGCTCTCGGGTCGATCTCGCCCTTCTTCCGGGGCCACGTCCAGACCGGTACGCCAAACCAGGAGCCCTGGGAGTTCGGCGAGGAGGTGGAGGACATCAGCCGCCGGATGATCTCGATCAGGTACAAGCTCCTGCCGTACTACTACAGCCTCTTCAGAGAGGCGACGCTGACAGGCGCGCCGGTCCTGCGACCCCTGATCTGGCACTTCCAGGACGACCCAGCGGCCGCGAACCTGGGTGACCAGGCAATGTTGGGGCCCTGGCTCATGGCGGCCCCGGTGCTGACCAAGGACGCTGTGACCCGAACTGTTCATCTACCGCCGGTGCGGTGGTTCGAGTACCACTCAGGCCGGATCATCGACGGCCCCGGGACCACGGTGCCCGAGGTGACCATGGCCGCGCTCCCCCTCTACGCCCGTGAAGGCGCAATCATCCCCCACGGGCCGCTGATGATGTGGTCGGACGCCGCGCCGGTGTCCCCCTTGACGCTGCATGTCTATCCTGCTGAGACGGCGACCTCATTTACGCTCTACGAGGACGACGGCGACTCCATGGACTTCGAGGCCAAGGTGTACTCTGAGATCACCTACACAGCGCAGCGCACCGAGACGGGCTCCACCCTCACAGCAGGCCCCCGGGGAGGCACATGGCCCCCCCCCGCCCGTACCCTGGTGGTGCGGGTGCGCCGCGTGGACCACGCGC
>CAYOTU010000158.1:0-8142 GCA_964406905.1 uncultured Myxococcales bacterium
CACAGGCCGATCCCAGCCGGGAGCCTGCGACCGTGGATTCCCCCGAGCCCGAACTGCCGCCAGCCGATCCCAGCCGGGAGCCCGCGACCGTGGATCCCCCCGAGCCTGAACCCACTGCCTCCAAACTCAAGCCCAAGCCCAAACGCAAACGCAAACCCAAACCCGACCCTGCGACCCTCGGCACGGTTCACGTAACGGCCCGACCCTACGCCCAAATCCGGGTCAACGGGCGGTTCTCGGGGGTGGCCCCGAAGGACCTTCGCCTCCCCGCTGGATCCCATCGGATCGAGTTGGAGTATCTCGGAGAACGGCACACCTGTGCGCTGACCCTCAAGGCAGGGGGGGAAACCCGCTGTGAGCACAGCTTCACAGCTACGGAGAAGCCCCCAACCGGTCCTTGACACGCGGGGCGAAAATGATACAGTCGGCGTGTTTATCCATGCCCGGGATGTGTCCCGATTTTGTGGTTTCTGGGAGGACGAAACGATGACAGGCAAGCTCGGTACCCTGATGGTCCTGGTGTTTGTGCTCACCCTCGGAGCAACGGTGTTCGCTACAGGCTGCGGCCCGATCACCGAGGAGGACCTACAAAAGTGGTCCTACAATGAAGAAGGCTTCAAGAAGATGCAGGAGGTCATTAACGACCCCGAGATCCCCTTCGACACCAAGGTCCGCGGCCTCCATGTGTTGGTCGAGAACGGCGCGGGTGAGCGGGTCCGCAGCATCGTCCGAGACCACGAGGACCGGGATAAGATGATCGCTGATCTCTCGGTGAAGCTCATCGAGGACCTCCAGGCAGACAACGAAGATATCCAGGGTAAAGCTCGAGACGCGCTCATGCAACTCCTGGCGATGCTAAGCGACGAAAACCGCAAGGAGGCCCAGAAGCAACTCGCCGCCTGGGCCTTCGGCGATATCTCATTGGCCATGTCCCGGGACGATATCTGGGAGAAGGTCCAAAACCGGATCAGTTTCTCCCAGGTCCGGGAGTTGGAGGAATTCGGCATCGAGCCGGCGCTAATCATGATCGAAAAACGCCTCGAAACCAGGGAGTTCGGGGTCCTCGACTGGATCGACTACATCCAGGCCCAGGCCCTGGAGAGAGAGGACAAGGCCCTCTCGGAGCGCGCGCTCGAAGCCCTCAAGCTGGCGCACAAGGGCCTCTTCGAGGAGATGAAAACCGACGAGAACACCTACTTTCGTCCCCAGCAGCTAATCATCGTCGAGAAGTTCTACAACATCAGCGCGGTGCTCTACCTCCTGAAGTTGAGCGAGCACTCCATGCTCGATCGCGGGACCCAGATGGAGGCCTTGATGCGGGCCCATGAGCTGTTCGACAAGATCATCCCCGAGGACCAGCGCACAAAGTACGCGGACAGCCTCCTGCCCGTCATGCTACGCCGCCTGCCCATGCTCAACGGCCAAAAGCGCATCGAGTGGGCTAGGGAGATCCTGGCCCGGTCGGGTGTCCCGGGCCTTGAGAAGGTCTCGCTGTTCGACATCGCCAAATCCAAAACGGGCAAGGAGCAGAAGACAATCAAGCTCTGGCTCTCCCGCAAATATTTCAGCGCGGGCTCGTTTGTGTATGGGGTCATGGATGGCTACCTCGGATCCCGAATCGACGCGCAGGTCGAGATCCTGAAAAAGCAGTGGGAACAGGACGGGCGCTGGCCCCCGAAGCAACCTGAGCCCGCGCCTGCCCCGGCAACGGAGGCGACCGCAACCGCGGACGCCAAACCTGCAGACGCCAAAACCGCAGACGCCAAGCCCGCTGGCGCAAAGACCGACGTTGCAAAGGCCGACGCGGATCCCAGCCGGGAGCCTGCGACCGTGGATCCCGCGTCCATACCGCAGAAGATCGAAAACGCCCCGCAGTTCCAGACAGAACTCAACGCGGTCCTCGACTCGACCCTGGTACCGGAGATGAGCCGCCATCTCAAGTCCCCGATCCTCTTCGCCCGCCTCCTCGGCATAGCGGGACTCCGCCGCCTGGGCACGCCCGGTGCGGAGAAGGTCCTCGTCGGATTCAAGGCGAACAAGACCGACGTGGACATCTACTTCATGGAACGAAACGAGTCCGGCAAGATGGTCAAGAAGGGCTACGCCCTCGGTCGCCTCGCCGAATCGTCCCTGGCCGCGATCCTTCTCGATCGGGAATTCGCTGCCCTCCAAATTGAGATGGAGGAGAAGCAGCAACTCCCTGCGAAGCACCTCCAGATCATCCGCCGCCAGATGATGCTCGACATGGCAGCGAACTCAGCGGATCTCAGGAAGAAGTACACCGGAAAAATCGAGGAGCAGAAGAAAAAGGTCGAGGCCTACAAGCAACGCTTCAAAGAGGAACTCGATAAGTACCACCGGTACATCAAGATCCTCTGCGCCAAGCAGGTCAAGGAGTACCCGGCCCCCGCCCAGACCCAGGCCATGGAGCGCTACATCGAATCCACCACGTTGGTCTGCGAGAAAGAGGCCCGAGAGGCCCTGAACGAGAAGAAACTGGCCCTCTTCAAGTTCACCAAGGATCACTACCGCGCCGCGGTCATCCTGGCCATCAAGAAGCGCGAGGAAGTCCGGCGGCGGGTCCTGCGGGCTCGGGTGCGGGCCTACCTGCGGGTCGCCACGGAGGTCTTCGTCCAGACCCAGGCCGGTCAGAAGACCCTCGGGAGGCTCAAGAAGTGGACCCTCAAGGATGCAAACTGTCAGAAGGTCGTAAACCAGATAGTCGAGGAGGCCCTCAAGAAGGCCAAGGAAGCCCATAAGCAGGCCACCCCGGACAAAAAGGACAGGACAGGCCTCACCGAAACAATGATAGCCGAGTACTCCACCATGGAGCTGGCCGAGGGCTACGCGCTGTCAATTCTCATCGGCCTCCACTTCAAGCTGGACTGGTCCGAGGTGACACCGGAGACCAAGGCCCTGCCGCCGGAGCAGCAGCGATACAGGTATTGGTCCTACCTCCTGGAGACAGCGTCCAAGACCTTTATGAACGACTACTGGCTCAAGGAAAAGCCCGCGCTGCTGGACTTCTTCAACAACGACCTCGACGCGTCCTACGCAGCGTTCACCGTCGCGATCGACGGCCTTGACATAGCAACAAAGACCTGGGGTCTCTCCGAGACGGCGAAACCCCAATGGGACCAAGTCGTGAAGACCCTGAAGGACGTGGAGGCCCGAGCCATTGTTTTGGCCAAAAGCAAGGCCACCGCCAAGGCGCTCCCTGACGAAGTCCTGGTCGCCTACCAGAAGTACTACCCGGCCATGGAACTCCTGGCCGAAGCCTACATCATCAGCTATGACAAGGCCCGCCGCATCAAAGCTGTGCAGGACAAGAAAGCCGAAGAGGCTAAGGCCAAGGCCAAAGAGGCTAAGGCCAAGGCCAAAGAGGCTAAGACGAAGGCCGAAGAGGCTAAGGCCAAGGCCGAAGAGAAGCCTGCGGCAGAGAAAAAGCCTGCGGCAAAGAAGAAGCCTGCGGCAAAGAAGAAGCCTGCGGCAGAGAAGAAGCCTGCGGCAGAGAAGAAGCCTGCGGCAGAGAAGAAGCCTGCGGCAGCAAAATAGCCTCCAATGTCTCCTGTCCATCGCTCGTCATTAATACCGCCAGTTGTCGGGCTGGTCCTTCTCGCCGCGTGCACCGGAACCAGCGGCAGCAGCTCCGGCCCGCCTCTCAGGCAATCCGCCACCCTCTACAACCAGCACCTGCGCTGGGGAGTCCCCATGGTGAGCATGGAGTACGTGGTCCAAGAAGCCCGGGAGGACTTCGTCAAGGCCGTCCAGGACAGCGCAGGCCACGTCAAGGTGCTGGAGGTGGAGATTCAGGCTGTCCGTGTTGGCCCCAAGAATGATATGGCAGACGTCTTTGTCTCCTTCCTCTGGACCCCCGGGGACTCGATTACTACGGTCAGCGCGGTGCAGCGGCAGACCTGGAAGCGAATCAAGAGGACCTGGCAGATCCAACGCGCTGAGCCCATGGGAGATGGCCCGTCCATCTTCACCTGGTGAGGGAGCCCGTTATATCAGGACTACGATCAAGTTTGACCAGCAGAGCGTAGGGGCGCTGCCCCTGCGCTACCGGCTGACGGAGGCGCACCCGTGTTGGAAGCCATTACATTCTGGATCCTGGCGGCAGGAACGACGATGAGCGCGGCTGCGGTGGTCCTGCCTCCCTTCGGCCGAAATCCTGTACACGCGGCCTTCGCCCTGGCATCCACGCTGTTCTTCCTGGCGTGCCTGTTCGTCATGCTCTCGGCCACCTTCCTGGCCGCCATACAGATCCTGGTCTACGCCAGTGCGATCATGGTGCTGTTCGTCTTTGTGATCATGCTCCTCAACCTCCGGAAGGCTGATCTTGGTGAGGTGCGAATCACGGGGATGAAAGTCGTCACAGCGATGGCGATCCTGCTGCTGGTGGGCAAGGTGGTCAAAGTCGCCTGGACCGGGTCCCACGGTGCAGCGGCCTCGGCGTCCCTTCGGTCCGGCCCTGACTTCGACGCGATCGGATCCGTCGGGGACCTGCTGTTCCGGCAGTTCCTCCTGCCCTTTGAAATGACCTCCGTGCTCCTGCTCGTCGCGGTGATCGGCGCGGTGGTGGTAGCGCGACGACGCTTCGGAAGGGGGGTGGAGTAATGGCTGAAATCACCCTCTCGCACTACCTGGTCCTCTCCATGGTCCTCTTCGGCCTGGGGCTGGTGGGGGTGGCGGTCCGGCGCAACGCCATCATCATGATGATGTCCGTGGAGTTGATGCTCAACGCTGCCAACCTGACGCTGGTGGCCTATTCCCACCACCACGGCGTCGCGTCCGGCCAGGTCGTAGCCTTCTTCGTCATGGCGCTGGCCGCGGCTGAGGCCGCGGTGGGGCTGGCCCTGCTCCTCGCTGTCTACCGGCACCTCCGCACCGTGAATATTGACGAGATGCGGCAGCTCAGGAGGTAGGGAATGGCACAACCGATACCGAACGAGATCCTGCCGTTCATCATCCTGCTCCCCGCTGTAGGCGCGCTGCTCACGGGGCTCCTGGGGCAACGCATCTCAAAGCGTGCAGCGGGGTTCATCGCCACCCTGGCGGTATTCTCGTCCTTCACTGTCGCCGCGTTCACCTGGTGGATGCTGCTGAGCGATCCCCTGGAGGGCGCCACCTACGCTTGGGTCCTCTACCGCTTCCTGGACACGGGCATCGTCCAGGTGGACATTGCGTTCTACTTCGACCGCCTCTCCGCTGTGATGGCCCTGATGGTGACCGGCGTATCCGCGTTCATCCACCTCTACTCCATGGGCTACATGCACGGGGACCGCAGCGCGGTCCGCTACTTCTCCCACCTGAACATGTTCGTCTTCTTCATGCTCCTGCTGGTCATGGGCAAGAACCTCCTGGTCATGTTTGCCGGTTGGGAGGGCGTGGCCTTCTCGTCCTACCTCCTCATCGGCTTCTGGTACCAGGACGGGAAGAAGGCTGCGGCGGGGCAGAAGGCCTTCGTGGTCAACCGAATCGGCGACTTCGGATTCCTCCTGGGGATCTTCCTGTTGATGCTCTACAACCAGGGCAACGTTGACTTCCTCTCCCTGGAGACATGGGCGGGCAGCGGCGCGGAGCCGACGCTCAACGCGTCCAACATGACGCTGATCACGCTGCTGCTCTTCCTGGGCGCGGCCAGCAAGTTCGCGCAGCTCCCGCTCTTCGTGTGGCTGCCCGGCACCACAGCGGGCCCGACCCCGGTGTCTGCCATGATCCACGCAGCAACCATGGTGACAGCGGGCGTCTACATGATCGCCCGCCTCTCCTTCCTCTACCACCTGGCCCCGCTGGCCATGACCGTGGTCGCTGTCGCATGCGCGCTCACCGCGCTCTTCGTGGCCACCATCGCCCTGGTGCAACGGCATATAGAGAAGGTGCTGGCCCGCTCCACGGTGAGTCAACTCGGGTTCATGTCCAAGGCGGTCCTCCACAAGTTCTGGGTGGACGAGGTGTACGACCTCACGGTGGTCCGGCCTTTCCGCTGGACCGCAAAGTGGACCCACCTCATCGTGGACCGGCTCTTCATCGACACCCTGGGGGTCCACGGCAGCGCATTCGGCGTGAAGTTTCTCGGCGTGATCCCCCGGATCTACCAGAACGGGGACCTCCACCGGACCCTGGCCGCAATCATCCTGGCCGCCGCCATAATCATCTACCTGGTATAGGAGGAGAGCATGACCTTTCCCGTTCTCAGTCTCCTCCTCGCTACGCCCCTGGCCGGGGCCGCCCTCGTCGCGCTGATCCCCCGGGAACAGAAGGACGTGATGCGGACTCTGGGCCTCCTCACGACCCTGGTGGTCTTCGCTGTGTCCGTTTTGATCTACGTTAAATTCAACCCGGCCTCCGCTGTCTTCCAGTTCGAGGAAAAGCGAGCCTGGATCCCGGATGTCATCTTCTACCACTTGGGTCTAGACGGAATCAGTCTCCTGCTGGTGATGCTCACGACCCTCCTGTCCCCGGTGGTTATACTGGGGGCATGGAAGGCCGTCGACATGCACGTAAAGGAGTTCGTGATCGCGTTCCTCTTCCTCGAGACGGGGGTGCTGGGAGCCTTCCTTGCGGTCGACCTCTTCCTGTTCTACGTGGCCTGGGAGTTCATGTTGATCCCGATGTACCTGATCATCGGGGTCTGGGGCGGCGAGCGCCGGCACATGGCCACGATAAAATTTGTTATCTACACCATGGCCGGCAGCCTGCTGATGCTCGTAGGCATCCTTTACCTGCACTGGAAGACCGGAGCCTCGACTTTTTCCTACACCGAGATCCTGGCGCTCCTCACCGGGACCGGCGGCAGGCCCCTGCTCTCGATGATGGAACAAATCCTCCTCTTCGGGGCCTTCGGCCTGGCTTTCGCTATCAAGATCCCCCTTTTCCCGTTCCACACCTGGCTCCCCGACGCGCAGGCGGAGGCGCCGACCGCTGGCAGCATGATGCTGGCCGGCGTCCTGCTCCCGTTAGGGGCCTACGGGTTCATTCGCTTCTGCATCCCCTTCTTCCCCTACGCTGCCGCGCTGACCTCCTGGCCGATCATGGCTCTGGCGGTATTCGGGATCATCTATGGCTCCCTGAATGCGTACGCGCAGACGGACATCAAAAAGCTGGTCGCCTACTCCTCGATGGCCCACCTGGGCTTCGTGGTCCTGGGTATATTCACGCTGACCCCCGAGGGTATCAGCGGCGGTATCATACATATGGTGAGCCACGGCTTCAGCATCGGGGCCCTGTTCCTCTGTGTCGGCTTCCTCTACGAGCGACGACATACCCGCGAGATCGCAAGCTTCGGCGGCGTGGCCCGGGCCATGCCCGTTTTTGCTGGGATGTTCCTGCTGGTGACCCTCTCCTCCATCGGCTTCCCCGGGACCAACGGCTTCGTGGGGGAATTCCTGATCCTGGCCGGGATCTTCCGGGAAGGCGTAGCGTCGGTGATCGAGCCGGGGAACCTCCTCTCCTGGCGAAACACGATGCTCCTCATAGGCATCCTGGCAACCTCCGGCATCATCCTGGCAGCGGTCTACATGATCTCCATGTTCCGCAGGGTGATGTTCGGGCCCGTAAACCACGACGAAAACAAGAACCTGAAGGACCTCTCCGCACGTGAGATCGTGGTAATGATCCCGATGCTCGCTATGATCCTCCTCATCGGCCTCGGCCCCAACCTCTTCCTGTCCAAAACCCAGGCCTCGGTGGACCGCTACGTGGACCGGTACAGGGACCAGATCATGGAGATGCGGAACCCCGCCACAGCGAAGCGAAACCAAGCTGCCATGCTCAAGGCCATCGAGACCCGGCTGGGGCCTGCCGCGGCCGATGCTCTCCGCAGAAACGGCGCGCAGATCCACCGGGGACCGCTCCCCGGGGCTCGGCAGGGCAGGGCCCATGGCCAGGGAGGTCGTTGACATGATCAAGGACCTGTTGACCCTCTCGCCACTGCTCATCGTCGGAGCGACCGCGTGCCTGGTGCTCCTCATCGACCTCTTCTCCCGGCGGACAACAGAGAGCCCCTCCCACCACCTGGGATGGATAAACGCGCTGGGCAACCTCCTGGCCTTCGGAATAATCTTCCGCAAATGGTACTGGGGCGGCGTGGCCCTGACCTCGCCCTTCCTCCGGACTTCGCTGACCGCGGACCTCTAC
>CAYOTU010000159.1:0-8076 GCA_964406905.1 uncultured Myxococcales bacterium
CCAGGGTTGGGCTGTTATGGAACGCGAAGTGGCTGGCCCCGTCCGCACCGGCCATGAATGCCTCAATGGTGCCGTGGAAGGGCCGCCCATGGAGGGTGTGCCAGAGGTTCTGGGTGAAGATCGCCAGGTCGGGCGCGTTGATCAGCGCTCCACGCAGCCACGCAGCACCCGCCAGGTAGAACAGAAGGAGCAGGTAGAGGAGCCAAGCCCCGCCGACGACGCGTAGGGTCACCCCGGGATGGCGGCGGAGGAGGTCGTCGAGGGGGGCTATATCAGGTACCTCTTTGTGCGGCTGTGGGTGAAGACGATCAGGGTCTGGAGGACCGATGTCACCGGGACAGCGAGGAGCGCGCCCTTGATGCCGAAGAGGGACTCGCCCGCCACCAGCACCAGGATCACCAGGACCGGGTGGATATGGGCCTGACTGCCTATGACCTTGGGGTTGAGGATGTTTGCCTCGATGAAGTGGATCCCAAGAATCCAGGCCAGGACACCGAGGCCGGTGGTGAAGCCCACGGACGTGCCGATGAGGATAGCGGGGATCGAGCTGATGATCGTACCGAAGATCGGGATCAGGCTGAACACTCCCGCTACGATCGCCAGGATGATGGCGTATTCGGGGATGAAGATCGAGAAGCCGATCACCGACAGGATCCCGTTGATCAGGCAGATCAGGAGTTGACCCCGTACCACTCCCGAGAAGCCGATGTCAAGACGTGAGGTCAGCTCGTCGTAGTCGCTGCGATATCGCGGCGGCACCAGGTTGCGGCTGGCCTTCTTGAGGTTCGGCGCATCGATTAGCAGGAAGGCCGCGACCATGAAGACCACCAGGAACGCTACCAGTCCGCCCAGGATCCCGGTAACGAGGCCCTGGAAGAAAGAGAAGAAGCCTCCAAGGATCGAGCCTCCCAGCTTTTCGAGGCCCCCGCGCATGGCCTTGGTGATCTGGGCTCTAAGGTTGTCGAACTTGGTGGCCTCGTTGACGTGGGTCCTGGCGACGATACTCAACGTGTCCTCGCCGGAGCGGGTGATCTCGAACGCTGCCTGGTGGAAGCGGATGCCGAACGCGCCCTCCGGGGTGGGTTCCACCGTGATGTTGTTTTGCGTTCCTGCCTTCTGCATGGCCGTTGTTTTCGCCGCGGAGGAAGCAGCGC
Organism: uncultured Myxococcales bacterium; assembly: GCA_964406905.1. Classification (GTDB taxonomy): domain Bacteria; phylum Myxococcota_A; class UBA9042; order CAIXZC01; family CAIXZC01; genus CAZNWW01. Next base: position 1,155 of record CAYOTU010000159.1, read on the forward strand.
GGTCGAGACCGGCCATGGAGAATTCCTCAGGGGTCGCGGCGAGGGCCACTTCCCGAACCATGGGGACCGTAGGCGCGCTGGCTTCCCGGAAGCGCTCCAGCGGCGGGCCGAAGCCCCACTCTTCCGCTGAGATCGGCGGCGCTACCTGGTCTGGTGCTGCAGCGTCGGGGCTTTCAGTCACCGAGTCGACGAAGTCACCGATTCCGGCTTCGAGGCGCTCGTAGATGTTCGGCGCGTTACTGACAAGCCGGTTCAGCGCTGAGAGGACCTTGGTGGACTCGGTCTCAAGGACCGGGACCAGGAACTGGACAAAGCCCCCGATGGCAAGGGCCATGGCAGCGTAGATCAGGAGCACCCCGACGAAGCGTCGGATCCCAATCTCCTCGATCTTGGAGACCGTGGGCTCGAAGACGTACGCAACGATCATGGCAAGGATGAAGGGCAAAAGGACACCACGGACTATCCAGAGCGCAACGGTCAGACCCAGCACGATCAGGAGAAAGGTCAGCCAAGCGAAGCGCCGACGGCCGTTGAGACCACGGTGGCTATGGCGCTGGTTGAGAGGGGGTGAAAAGCGTGGCATCCCCGGTCTCCTTATAAGTCGATGATGGCATCATCCGGCAGCCCATCGGCAGTATCCGCGTCGACCTCCGGGGGTTCAATCAGTTTATCCAGGGAGGTAAGGTGCTCGGCCTCGTAGAAGACCGAGCGGCCGCTGCCGCACATGCGATGCAGGGCGCGGCAGGTCCCCCCTGTGGAGACGGGGCACTTACTGTCCACCCGGTCGCAGTTGTTCACCATGGCCCGGCATACCCGCTTGACCAGTTTGAGGCGCTGGTCCCACCAGCGGTTCCATCTCTTCGTGCGCGCGTCCCTGTCCCGTCCCCGGTCGAAGCGGTCGTTGAAGGGGCGGGGGTAGGGAATGAAGGTCGCCAGCAGGGCCGCCTGTGCCAGGGTGATGTCCCGGGCGGGACGCTGGAAATACTCCCGCCCCGCGTCCGCCAGTCCGTAGACGCCGCGTCCCCACTCGATGATGTTGAGGTAGAGTTCGATGATCCGCTCTTTTGGGAGCTCCTTCTCCATCAGCCAGGTGAGGAGCAACTCCTGGAACTTCCGTGCCACGGTCTTCTGGTGTCCCAGGAAGAGGTTCTTCACGAGCTGCATGGAGATCGTCGATGCGCCGCGGACGAAGCGCCCCGCCTCGAGGTTGTCGATGATGGACATCTTCCACTGGAAGCGGTTGAAGCCGTCGTGGCGGAAGAAGCTGCCGTCTTCGGTGGTGGTCACCGCCAGGACCACCCAAGGCGGGACCTCGGTGATGGGCGTCCACAGGGGACCCTCGCCGACGCGGATCGTCTTCCGCTGCTTGCCCCCCCCTCGTATCCTGAAGGTGAAGGGGCCCCGGAGTCTCTGCATGTCCACGTAGCGACCGAAGCTGTCCACGGACACGTCCCGCTCCTTGAAGCTGAAGTCGAAGCGCAGGTTCCCCAGGTCTCCACTGTCACCGGTCAGCTCCAGCTCCGCGCCGATGTAGCCCTGGACCCGCATGCCCGAGAGACGGTGGATGAGGGGGGAGGGGATCGCGTCCAGGACCTGCTGGAATGGAGTGTAGTCCAGCCCCATGCCGAGGATGAATTTCGGGAACTCCGAGTCCGCACAGTCGAGGCTCAAACGGGTACGGATAGCGGGGCCGCTGCCGAGGCGGACGCTGGCCCAGTCCCCTGTGTCCAGGATGTGGGACCCCAGGTCCATGGTGATGGCCTGGTCCGCTGCCCGGCCCAGGTCAAACGTGAGGTCGAGGTTGCGCAGTGGCTCCCCCGCCAAGCGACTGGACGCAACGGTGAGGCCCGAGATGTGTACCAGGCCCCAGAGCCGAACCAGGCTTCGCTCGGCTTCGTACGAAAAGCGAAGTCTGCTGTCGTTCAGCCGGGTCCCTGGGGAGATAACCAGGGCATGGGGTGCCATGAAGCGGTAGGGATACAGGGGAAAGCCAGGCAGGTCCAGGGTCCCGGAGACATCCCCGGTGACCAGGTTGATCTCGGCCTCCACCCGGTTGGAGACTTCGCCGGATACGCCGGGAGTCAGGAAGCCCACCTTCATGCGGAAGGTTCCACCGCCGGGCATCTTCTCGAACGTCCCGTCGAATTGGGAGAGGTCGGTGACCAGTCGGTCTTCCTCAGCGACCGCGTCCGCGTACTCGAGATGCCCCGCCACTATGGTGACCTTCTCCAGGGGGAAGCGATCCCCCAGTTTGCGCAGGAGGCCCAAGACCTTGCCCAGGCGCGTTTCGAGGCCGAGGACCAAACGGCTCATGCCCTCCCGGAGCGGCTTGTGCATCTCGATGCGTTTCCCCTTACGGGGCTCTTCATCGAGCTTCCGACCGAGGGCTGCGTCGAAGTCACGCTCATTTCCGGGGGATTCAGCGACCTCCTGCACGGGGAGGGGGTTGGGCTGGCGCAGAAAGAGGTGGGGCTCCATCAACTCTACCGCGGTCACCCGCGTCAGGATCTCCTGCTCCAGGCGGTCCTCGTCACGGGCCTTCATGAACGCGGAGAGGGTCTCCTGTCCCAGGGGCTCCGAGAGCCGGACCCGCAGCTCTTTGAGGGTGAGCATTTTTCGGCTGATGTCTGCGCCGGCCTTGGTCATCGTCAGGTCCGAGAGGCGCAGCTCCCGGTCCAGCCCCAGCGAGATCCCGTGGAGATGGATCCGATATCCGCCCACGTCGAAGCCCACGGGTTCCGTGGCCCGAAGGGAGAGCTTCTGGAGGCCGGCGGCGTTGTTCGCGCTGGCGCTGAGCCGGGCCTTCTGGCCCTGGCCGGGGGCCTCGATGTCTCCGTCTACGTCGACGCTCCAGCGCCCTTCCCGGGCCAGGGCGCGGACCTGGAGGTCACGTACCATCCCCGCGACGTCCGCGCGTAGCTCCGCTGTGCCCTCGGGCTGTCCGTCCCGCAGGAGGCCGCTCGCAGTGAAGGCCAGGGGGGGGTCGTCAAGGCGCGCTTCGAGGTCGCCCTCCAGGGTGAGTCGGCCCAGGCTCCAGGCGCCGCTGCCCGAGAGGACCAGATGTGGCGCTTCGAGGGCCAGGCGGCCCTCGAAGTCCGTGTCCACCTCGCCGCCCACGACCGCTGTACGCCCCTCCACGGAGAGCCCCAGGGGGGTGTAGCCCAGACGCCACTTGACCGCTAGGTCTCGGGTATCCAGGTCCTGGCGCACGCGGAACCAGATCTCGGCCTCTCCCGCCTGGAGGAGGTGCATGACCCATACCTGAGCGCTTCCGTCTACGTCCATGATTCGGGTCAGGCGAACCTTGTGGAACGCGATTTCTGTGCGGCGGAGAGGCTCGGCGAACGCTGTCACCAGGTCAAAAAGATTCTGGCTCCAGCCGCCGATCGCTCGATCCACGGAGGCAGCGTCGTAGCCCAGCCCAACCAGCGCGGCTCGCGCCTGCTCGGTCCGGGGCTTCAGCGTGGCCAGACGGCTCGCAAGCTTATCCTGAACGTGCTCGATTCGTGCACGGAGAGCAGCGGCCCTGGCCTCCCCGTCGTGGCCGAGGATGGTCCCAGCTATCCGGGCCAGCTCGGTAGCGGGAGGCACATCGACCCGCAGGTCGCCGATGTCCACCTCAAGCATTTGGCCCCGGACCCAGGTCAGACCGTCGAGGCGGAGGGTGACCGGGCCGGCTACCACGGGGAGTCCTTTCTGGAAGCGGACGCTCGCGTGTGCCGTGTTTTGATCCCGGTTCAACTCGCCTTCGATGCGTACCTGGCCGCCAGCCGGGGCGTCCTCAAAGTCAGCGCGGAAGCGAAGGCGTTTTTCCAGGCCGGAATCTGAAGGGTTGGCCACGGAGATCACGCCCCCGGTCCAGCTGAAGTGGACCACGCTGAAGGTCCCGTCGGCCGATGAACCTCGCTCGAAGTGGCCGAGGAAGGTCACGTCCCGGAACTCCACAGGCGGGAGTTGCTTGAGGAGCCGCACGAGGCGACTCGGTTTCTCGCCGTCATCGCCCCCGCTCTTGCGTTGCAGGAGCTTGAGCGCACCCCGTATTGTTTCGCTGAAGTTGTCCTGACCGTCAGCCGGTGCCCAGGCCTGGACATGCACCCCGTCGACGCGCATTCCGAGGAGGGTGGGGACGCCGTCTTTGAATGCGTAGGGGTCGAAGTCCACCTCGATCCGCCGGGCGATGAACAGTGGACCGTCGTCGGGGGAGGAGTTAGCAGTCGCTGAGAGACCCTCTATGACCAGGCGCGTCGTCCCCTCGAGATGTGCCGCCTCGTGGGTGATGTCCAGGGCCAGCAACTCGCTGGCACGATGCTCCAGGGATTTTACCATGCGTTCCACGCGGGTCGGAATCCACCAGAATACCGCGGCTGTGGCGAGGGCAGCGAGGACCAGAACCACGGTGAGCATGGGAACCCAGAAGCGCCGGAAGAAGCCCGGACGACGGAGGTCACGGGAGGACGCTGAAGGTTTGTTTTTTGAGGTCATGTTCGAGATCTCATGGAGTTGTGTCAGCGTACCCGTCGGGCGCTTGCCCTTTTTCTACGGTAGAAGATCATCAGGACCAACCCGACGATCAGTGGAACGATTCCGACGAAGCCCCAAACGCGGGCGGCTTTGTGCAGGTTATCAGCGCGGTCCGACGCGGTGATCGCTTCGCGTTTCAGCTCGATGGCCCGGGCCGCGAGGGCTGTCTCCTGAGTGGATAGAAACGTGGCGCTCGCTTCCTCGTGTGCCTTGATCGACAGGAGCGCCCGTTCCCCCGCGTGCAGGCTGGCGCCCATCCCGGAGACATAGGAATACGCTGAGTAGGCGAACGCGGCCAGGCCGAAGATCAGGAGCAGGACAGCGACGGTGGCCATCCAGGCCGACGGTCCCGAACCCTTCGTGGTACTGGCCACGGGTGCGGCAGGTGGTGGCGGCACCTCTGGACTTGGATGTAAAGGACCAGCTCGGGGAGGCGCAGGCGGTGGGGCCGGTGGGTCCGGAGCGGGCTCAGGGGACTTCGAGGGAGCCTGGGGAGGAGTCTCTTTCGGACCCTTTGCCTCGTCAGTCATATGTCCTCCAGCAAATGCAACGGTCATTCGGGGATGATTATGTCACTTTTACCGCAGGAGGTGAAGGGGCACGAAGCGGTATCCACGGTCGCAGGCTCCCGGCTGGGATCGTTGCAATTCATCCCCCGGGCGTTAACATGCCGGGCAGATGGCGTTGCCCGGGAGGTGGCCATGGCAGGACAACTGGGGTTGCTGGAACTGGCCGCGGAGAAGGTGATCGTCCTCGACGGCGCCATGGGAACGATGATCCAGCGCGCGGCGCCCGCTACAGATGACTTCCGCGGCCTCGATGGCTGCAACGAGATCCTCGTGGAGTCCCGCCCCGATATGATCAGCGGAATCCATGCGGCCTATTTAGAGGCGGGCTGCGACGTGGTGGAGACCAACACGTTCAGCGCCAACGGCGTCGTTCTGGCCGAGTACGGGATCCAGGCACGGACTGAGGAGTTGAACCGCGTCGCGGCGGACCTCGCCCGGGGGATCACCGCGGACTTCACGACACCGGACCGGCCCCGTTACGTCATGGGTTCCGTCGGTCCCGGCACGCGCCTGCCGTCCCTGGGACACATCGGCTTCCAGGAGTTGAAGGCAGCGTTCGAGCCCCAGATGCGGGGTCTCGTCTCCGGCGGCGTAGACGCTATCTGCATCGAGACCTGCCAGGATCTCCTCCAGGTTAAGGCAGCGCTCCTTGCAGCCCGGGACGCGTTCCGCAGGCTGGGGCGGGCCGTGCCCATAGTGGTCTCCGTGACCATCGAGTCCACGGGCACCATGCTCGTGGGTGCGGACGTCCAGGCAGCGGTGGCCTCGCTTTGGCCTATGGCCCCCGACGTCCTTGGCATGAACTGTGCCACGGGGCCTGCGGAGATGCGGCGTCACGCTGAGCATCTCTCCCGCTACGGCCCCTCCCTCCTCATGGCCATGCCCAACGCAGGGTTACCCGAGATCGTTGACGGCGAGGTGATCTACTCCATGGGGCCTGCGGCCTTCGTCGACTGGATCGAGGGCTTTGTGAGGGAGCTGGGTTTCGGCGTGGTCGGGGGCTGCTGCGGTACCACACCGGACCACCTGCGGGAACTGGTCGAGCGGGTGGGGAGCCTCCCCGCACCTCGACGGACATCGAGGCGGCCGGCCGAGGCGGCCAGCCTCTACCAGGCAATGGCCATGGTCCAGGATCCTGCGCCCCTGCTCGTCGGAGAGCGGACCAATGCGAACGGAAGCAAGGAGTTCCGCGAGCGCCTCCTTGCTGACGACGTCGTAGGCATGGTCGCGGTGGGGCGGGAGCAGGAGCGGGGCGGGGCACATCTTCTGGACGTCTCCGTGGCCTACGTCGGGCGGGACGAGATGGCGGACATGAAGGCCCTGGTCCCTGAGCTGGCCCGGACCGTGCGTCTCCCCCTGGTGATAGACTCAACGAATCCAGACGTCATCGAGGCCGCTCTCCAGTGCCACGGTGGGCGCTGCGTGATCAACTCGATCAACCTCGAAGACGGGCGCGAGCGCTTCGGCCGGGTGGCGGCCCTCGCCAAGCGCTACGGCGCTGCGGTGGTGGCCCTGGCCATCGACGAGGACGGAATGGCGCAGAGCCTGGAGAGGAAGCTCGCTGTGGCGGAGCGGATCCACGGGATCTGCACCGAGGACCACGGGCTCCTGCCCCAGGATCTGATCTTCGACATGCTGACCTTCACCGTGGCCTCGGGTGACGCAGCGTCCAGGCGGGCAGCGGTGGACACCCTCGATGCGATCCGGGACTGGAAGGCCCGTCATCCGGAAACTCTGACGATCCTGGGGGTCAGCAACGTCTCCTTCGGGTTGCGCCCAGCGCCCCGGCGGGTGCTCAACTCCGTTTTCCTACACATGGCGGTGAGCCGTGG
>CAYOTU010000160.1:0-8066 GCA_964406905.1 uncultured Myxococcales bacterium
GGGTGATCAAGGGCTGGGACCAGGGCGTGATGACCATGAAGGTCGGCGGCAAGCGCAAGCTCACGATCCCGCCGGATCTGGCCTACGGTCCCCGCGGCGCTGGCGGCACCATCCCCCCCGACGCTACCCTGGTCTTTGATGTCGAGCTACTCGGCATCAAGTAACGCCGGAGTTGTATCGAGATGTGGGAGTTCTGATGCTAGTAGGATCTAGCCCTTGTGCGGTGCGGCGCTGGGCTCCAGGACACGGGCCCTGACACGCGGGCGCAGCATGTGGACGACCAGAGTTACGCCCGCGCCGCAGGCCAGCAGGACGCCAGCCAGTGCGAATGACTGAGTGAACGATCCGGTCTGGGCCTTGATCATCTGGGAGATCCGGCCGAGCGTAAAGCCGCCCAGGCCCCATGCGGTGAAGAGAATTCCGTAGTTGGAGCCGAAGTTCTTCAGGCCCCACAGGTCCTTGGTGATCGAGGGGAACAGCGAAAGGTTGGTACCGTAGTTGAAGCCAATAAAGGTCGCCATCAGCACCAGCGGGACTGCGCCGCCGCGGCCGACCACGGGGATAGCGATAAACATAAGCACCGCCTGGAGCACCAGCATGAGCACGAGGGTCGGCAGCCGCCCGAAGCGGTCTGAGAGGACCCCAGCGATGATGCGGCCTCCAGCGTTGCCCACGGCCATGATCGCTACCACCAGGAAGGCCATCTCGCCCATACTGGCCTTGGCCATGCCAGCAATGCTCCCGATGACCATGAGCCCCGCCCCCGCGCCCACGAAGTAGACGGCCCACATGATCCAGAACATGCCGGTCCGGTAGACCTGGGACGGCTTCATGTCCACAACCGGGGCTGTGTCGTTGCCGGCCGCGGCCTTCGCAGCCGCTTTCGGATCCGCTACGTAGCCCGCCGGCGGATTCTTGAGAAATACTGAGAACAGGCTCACGACCACCGTGAAAACCAGCCCGAAGATCAGCATCGACGTTTGGAGACCCTGTGTACCGAGCAGATACTTGGCCAGGGGTGCGATATACACGGATGCCAGGCCGAAGCCCGAGACCACGATGCCCGCGATGAGGCCGGTCTTGGCCGACGGGAACCACTTAAGGGCCGGCGGTGTGGCCGCTGAGTAGCCGAAGCCGATGCCCGCACCGGCAACGACGCCGAAGCCGACGATCCAGAGGACATAGCTCGTGGTCTGGGACACGAGTACGAAGCCCGCACCGACCAGGAGTCCTCCCAGAAGGCCAGTGACCTGCGGCCCGAAGCGGTCCTGGACCCGCCCGGCAAGGATCATCGAGAACGCAAAGACGAGGCAAGCGACAGCGTAGGGATCGTTAACCGACGCGGCGCTCCACTGGAAGGCCCCCAACCCCCCCGCCTCGATGGATTCGAGGATCGAGACTTTGAAAATGCTCCATACGTACAGGACGCCGAGGGCCATGTTGATCCCGGTCCCTGCGAAGACGACACTCCAACCATTTTTCCGCTGCTGCTTAGTTGTATCCACGGCGATCACCTCCTTGAGTCAGGCCGTTGCGTCCAATATGAATGCAGGAACCGGGCCAACCCTGTACGCCCCACGACAAACAGAGCAAAAGACAGTCGCATCAAAGGGTTGAACGGAAGGAGCCGCGACGAGGCGGAGACAGCGGGCGCTACTCTCGCAAGACTGCGAGAGAGATCTCGCAACCATGCAAAGAAGAGGCGCTACCCCGCGTTTCTCACCAGACATCGTAGGGATGGTGAGAAATGCGGGTTACTTCAGTCCGTACTTCTTCAGCTTGCGATAGATGGTCGCGGCGTTCATGCCCGCACTATCGGCTGCTGCCTCGACCACGCCTCCGGCCTCCTCCAGCAGGCGCCGCAGGTAATCGGTCTCAAAGCGGGCGAGCGCGTCCTGGTAGCCCAGGTTGGATACAGCGGGGGCAGCGGGGTCGCGGTGGTTGAGATCCATGACCTGGGCGAGGGTCTCGACGCTGACGCGCGCTCCTCCCTCGATGGCCATGGACGCCTGGATGACGTTGCTGAGCTGCCGGACGTTGCCCGGCCACTCCTGCTCGTACAGGCGCTGCACGGCCTCAGGCGTAAAGCCCTGGATCTCGGTGCTGAAGCGCGAGTTGAACTCCCGCACAAAGTGCGCGGCCAGCAGCGGGATGTCGTCGCGGCGCTCCCTCAGAAGGGGCAAACGCAGGGTGACCACGGCCAGCCGGTAGTACAGATCCTCGCGCATGAATCCGTCCTCGATAGCGGCCTCCATGTCCCGGTTCGTCGCGGAAATCACCCGGACGTCCACCCGGCGCGCGGTTGAATCGCCGACGCGGTAGTACTCCTGCTCCTGCAGGAACCGCAGCAACGCTGTCTGCACGTTGAGGGGCAAAGTCCCGATCTCGTCCAGGAACAGCGTGCCCCCGTCGGCAGCCTCCACGAGGCCCTCGTGATCCCGATCAGCCCCGGTGAACGCGCCCTTGCGGTGCCCGAAGAGCTCGCTCTCCAGCAGGGCCTCGGGGATCGCACCGCAGTTGATCGCGACGAAGCGCCGGCCCCGGCGGGACGAGTGCTGGTGGATCGCCTGTGCGAGGAGCTCCTTGCCGGTCCCGGACTCCCCGGTCACGAGCACCGGGATATTCCTCGCGGCCACCTTGCGCGCTGTCTCGATGACCGGAGTGAGCGCGCTCGATCTCCCGACGATAGCGCCGAATCGGGACGCCAACTCGTCCTTGAGCTCACGGTTCTCCGCCAGCAGCTCGCTCTGGCGGAGCGCGTTACGTAAGCGCCGCAGGATCTCCTCGGGCTCGAAGGGCTTGACGAGCATGTCGTAGGCCCCGCGGCGCAGAGCCTGGATGGACATCTCCACAGTCGCGTGGCCGCTGATCATGATCACCGGGACCGTTGCGTCGATGGTGCGGACCCGTTCGAGGACCCCCAGGCCGTCTATCCCCGGCATCTTGACGTCGGTGACCACCACATCGAAGGCCCCGGCGGCAAAAGCGTCGACTGCCTGCTTGGGATCCGTATAGCTGGTCACCTCGAAGCCCTGATCGGTCATCACCGCGTCCAGCATGCGGCACATGGACGCCTCGTCGTCTACGAGGAGCACCTTCGGCCGTACCGATTCCATCAGCCACCTCCCCCGTCCATGGGCAGGGTCACGACTACCGAGGTCCCGCGGTCTGGCTTACTATCGATGTGGATATGCCCGTGATTCGCCTCGATGATGGTCTTGGAGATCGCCAGGCCCAGGCCGGTCCCCTGCGTCCGCGTGGTGAAGAAGGGATCGAACACCCGCGCCAGGTCATCTTCCGATATGCCGCTGCCGTCGTCGCGGAAAATGATCTCCACCATCATATGGCTCAGTCGCCGCCGAGTGGAGATCCAGAGGTGGCCCCCTTCCTCCGTGGCCGCGCCAGCGTTGAGGACCAGGTTGATCACGACGCGCCGGAGCTGGTCCGGGTCCACGCGCATGAGCGGCAGCTCGGAATCGAGATCGCGCTCCAACGTGAGGTGCTCCAGGTCCGCGTGGTTGGACACGAACGCGACGATCTGCTCCAGGAGCGCGTTGAGGTCCACTAGCTCGAAGGAGGGCTTGGGAATCCGGGTGAAGCTCAGAAGATCCTGCACGATATTCTTGCATCGCCGGCACTCGTTCTTGATCTCCCGGACGTGCTCGATGTTCGGATCCTCCGCGTCGAGCTTGCCCTCCATGTGGGCCGCGTAGCCGAGAATGACCCCGAGGGGGTTGTTGATCTCGTGTGCCACCTCGGAGGAGAGGACGCCGAGCGAAGCCATCCTCTCCTGCTTGGCCAGAACTGCCGCAAGCTCCTTGTTCTCCCGCAAGACGTCGATCATGGTGTTGAAGTCCCGCGCCAGGTCCCCGATTTCATCGCCGGAGTGGACGTCCAGCCGCGTGTCGAGGCGCCCGCGCCTCACCTCGCTCATGGCCCGGGTGATCTTGCGGACCGGGTCGGTCACGGTCTTGGAGAGGAGGAACGCGAACACCACAGCGATCAGAGCGACGATCAATGTCAGCAGGCCCACGCCAAAAAGAATGCGCTCCCCGACAGCGCTGGCCGGGCGGTAGAACTCGTCCTCATAGGAGCCGACCGCGACGATCCAGTTCCAGGGCTCGAAGTACTCGTAATGCACCAGCTTCATACGCGGGACAGGGTCTGTCTCGTTCTTCCACGGGTAACGGATCCAGCCGCTCTTCTGCTCGCACATGGTGCGGATGAAGTGGCGGCCGTCGTCGTCAGTCTCATTCCAGACGCTGTCCCCCTCAAGGAAGGGGTGGATCGTCAGCTTTCCCCCGGGCGTCATGGCGTAGATGTAGCCGGTCTCGCCAACCTTCTTGCGACCGATGGTGTCCTTGATCTCCTGGAAAGCGCGGCGCTCAAAGGCCGGGTCCTCGTAGCTCTCCTCCAGGTAGCTCCCCGCTGCCACGATCCAGTCCCAGGGCTCGAAATACATATAGGCGACGACCTTCTTTCGTCGCTGCACCTCGCCGAGGATCTCGTTGCGCCATGGGTAGACGATGGTGTTCACCGCACCGGGATCGGACGCCAGCGCTGTCCGGATCATCTCCTGGATGAAGTAGCGCCCGGTGTCGTCCCGAGCGTCGAGGATGTTGCGGCCCTCGAGCGCCACGTGAACGGTCAGATCACCCTTCGTGGTCATCGCGTACACATAGCCCGTCTCGCCGATGTTCACGCCCTTGAGCGCGGCGCGCGCATCACGGCGGGCCGTCTCCAGATCGAGGAGCCCGCTCACATACTGCGCATGCTGGGCCGCTACGAGGTTGAACGCAAACCGAGAGAGGGTCGAGAGGTCCTTAATGACCGTCTGCCTCTTGTCCTCCTTGTACACCTCGAACTGGCGGTGGTGGCTGCTCAGCAGGTCCAGGGTAAACTCCACCATGTGGACGAGATCGTTGCGGCTGGCCTCGACCACGCCCAGCTGGGCCTGTTCCCTGGCGACATAGGTAGACGCCAGGCCGATGAAGACGAGGGGCCCCACGAAGAGAGGAAGGGTGATGACGAGGAGCTTCCAGCGGATCTTGAGCTTATGCATCACGCCCATCCGGCGGTGCCCTCCCTTCTCCAGCCGCGTCAGGTCTTCGCACCGAAATCGTTTCTTATCTTATTCTGCATGCCGGTGATCTGCGAGAAGATCTGCTTGAGCATGCTCACCTCGAGTTCTGTCAGACGATTGCGGTCGATACGATTGTCCGGCGGTCGGCCTTCCGAGATGGCGCGCGCCTGATGGGCCAGCCGCATCCTCATGAGGTAGTCGAAGCCCTGCACGGTCTCCCGGTGCATAGCGGAGGTAAGGACGTTCAGGTCGTAGAGCCGGTTGAGGCGGTCGACCGTGTTGGCCTCCACCAAATCGTGGCGCAGGGCGTAGAGGCGGGCAAAACCCACGATCAGCATCATGGGGTCCTTGATGCTGAAGGTCCGGGAGCGATCCTCTCCGGACTTGACGACGATCTTGCCGAAGAGGCCGATGGGGGGCTTGGCCAGCAGTGCGGTCTCGGCGAAATGGTAGAAGAAGGGCGCCTGGGAGCTGAAGGACTCCCGCAGACTCCCCCGCAAATCATCCAGTAGACCCTGGTCCCCGTACGCCAGGCGGAAATCAAAGAACTTGTTGATCTCAAGCATCTCCTGGGGATTCGCGGTCGCTACCCACTTGCGGAAGTACCCCTTCCAGACAGATAGCGGCTGGCACCAGTCGGGATTCTTGGCCATGAGCCCCCCCCCGCAATGCGCGTAGCCCGCCTCGTCGAACCAGTCGCACACCAGGCTACTGAACGCCTGGAACCAGGCTTTCCAGGCCTCCGCCTCCCCTTCCTCGGGGTCCTCAAAGATCAACGCGTTGTCCTGGTCCGTCTTGAGGGTCTGCTCCCCGCGGCCCTCGCTGCCCAGGGCAATGAGCGCGAAACGCGCTGGAGGGGGACCGAGCCGCTCCACCGCGAACGCGACGAGCTTCTCGATGATCGTATCCGCCACCGTGGTGATGATGCGGGTCACGCTGCGGGATCTGGCCCCGCTATCCAGGAGGCCCTTCACCAGGACGGGCAGCCGCGCCTGCACGGACGCAATCGCCTGGACGCTCACCGCCTCCTGTATCTCACGGGTCAGAACCGACACGGAGTAGCGATCGACCCTGATCAGGTCCCTGTCTCGAAGGATGCTCACCGGCGCGCCTGCCTCGCCGCGCACCACCAAGTACCGGATGCCGTGCTCCTGCATCCTCAGGATGGCCTCGTAGACCAGCGCGTCCTGCTCGATGCCCACCACGGGTGCGCTCATGATCTCGTAGACCGGGCGCCCGATATCCCCCCGCACGCGGAGCACTCGCTCCCGGAAATCGTGGTTGGTGACGATCCCGACGAGATCCCCCGCGTCACTCATCACCGCGATCGCGCTGCAGCCCTCTCGCTGCATAGCCCCGGCCACCTTCTCGACCGAGTCCCCCATCCGGCAGGCGTTGAGTTCCCCCATGATATGCTGGAGAGGCTCGTTGAGGAACAACATGGACGTCTGCAGTTCGGTGATCAGGTTCTCCCGGTCCTCCTGCGCGCGTGTCCGCTCAGTGATGTCGTCCACGATGATGTCCGCGTACTCCCCGGCCTGGTCACCGGAGGACAGGGCAGCGGAGAGCGTAACGATGGAGACGTCCCCGTCCTCCCGCCGAAGCCGTACCATCCGCCGCGGCGCGGTGCCCTCGTCCCGCAGGCTCCCCAGGAAGCTCCTACCCACCTCAGCCTCGTCGAAAAACTCCACCAGACGTCTACCTGCGAAGTCCCCCTTCCCGCTGAACCCGAAGATCTTCATAGCGGCCGGGTTCAACTCAATAAAGACGCCGCCGCTGCGGACTCCGGTGCGCAGGACCCCGATGGAGAGGTTCTCCGTGAGCACATCGTACTTTTCTCGGCTCTCCCCGAGGGCCTCCTCGACCCGCTTGCGCAGGCTGATGTCCTTCACGCCAAGGATGATGCCCTTCTTGCCGGCGAAGGACATGGGGGTCGCAGAGAGGACGACATCGTGTGGCATCCCGTCCCGGCCCTTGAGCTGCGCCGCGAACTGCCCGGGAATCTCTCCGCCCTCCAACAGCGCCCTGATACGGTCGGAGCCCTCGTCGTCGTCCGGTGGGAAGAGGTCGAAGACATCCAGGAGGGAGAACTCCTCCGCTGCGTAGCCCAGCAGATCCCGGGCAGTGGCGTTGGAGTAGGTACACTTCCCCTCGAGGACCATAATCGTCCCGTCGGTCCCCGCCTCGACCAGGACCTGATATTTCGCCAGGGACTCGTCCAACTCCTCCACAGCATCGCGCCGCCGCCGCTCGATGCGCAGGCTCTGGTGGGTGATGAAGAACAGGAGCAGCACGATGAAGACGGTGATAACCACCGAGACGTCGATGACCTGTGAGGTCAACTGCCGGATCTCCTCCTCCACGTCCTCGATATAGAGCCCGGTGCCGATGATCCAGCCCCAGGGACCAAAGCCCCGCACGTAGGATTCCTTGGGCGCCAGGCGCTGGGGGTCGTCCTTCCACTGCCAGATGTACTCCAGGTACCCATCTGCGTCACGCCGGACGAGGTCCGTGAACTCGACGAAGAGCTTCACACCGCTTGGATCCTCGAAGTCGGATAGATCTTGCCCGACGAGGTCCTCCCGATAGGGGTGCATAATCATCCGCGGGGTCATGTCGGTGATCCAGAAGTAGTCCTTCCCTTCGGATCCGTAGCGCATGGCCGCTACGCGCTCGCGCGCGGCTGTCTGGGCCTCCTCGCGGGTGAGCCTTCCGGTGCGCTCCTGTCGCTCGTACTCCGCCAGCACGCTCCACGCGGAGTTGGTCAACTCCCGAATCATCTCCTTCTTGCGATCCAGGAGCTGCTGCTCGGACGCTGGAATGAACACAGCAAACATGGACGTGACGAAGAGCCCGATGGCCATCAGCGCAGGGACCAGGACGCGAAGAATGAAGTCCTTCATCGGCGGATCGCGCAGAGGCATCCGATTCGATAGCGCGGCCGGGAGCTCCCGCGTCGGTCGCTGCGACGCGATCACAGCGT
>CAYOTU010000161.1:0-8053 GCA_964406905.1 uncultured Myxococcales bacterium
GTCAGGGTCCCGTTGCAGAGGTCCCCGTCCTCAAAGGCCGCGCAGTCCTCGTCCGCCGCGCAAAGGCAGATGTTGTCGCCGCCCTGACAGACACCCTCGACGCACTCGTCCTCCGTGGTGCAGGGGTTTCCATCGTCGCAGGCATCCCCGGTCAAGGGAGTGTTGACGCAGCCGACCAGGGGGTCGCACTCGTCTGCTGTGCAGGGATTCCCGTCGTTGCACGAGGAGAGCCCGCTCGACCCGCAGATGCCGTCCAGACAAGCGTCCCCTTCGGTGCATGGGTTCCCATCATCGCAGACCGCACCGTCGTCCATCGGTGTAAACATACAGCCGGTCTCCGCATCGCATCCGTCCTCGGTGCAGGGATCGTCGTCCTCGCACTCGATGGCGGTCCCCTCGCAGGTTCCGCCTGCACAGACATCGTCCGTGGTACACACGGTCCCATCGTCACACGCGTCCCCGTCAAGGAATGCATAGACACAGTCGCCGGAGTTGGAATCACAGAAGTCCGCGGTACAGGACTCTCCATCGTCACAGTCGAGTTGGTCGCCGGACACACAATCGCCACCTTCACAGAGGTCCCAAACGGTACAGGGATCCCCATCGTCACACATGATCCCGTCCATTTTCGGCGCCAGGAGGCAAACCCCATCATCGCAGATCGGGGCCTTGCAGGGGCCGGCCTCGGCTTCCAGATGCTTACAGTCCGCGTCGAAGAGACAGCCGACCACGTCGGGCTCCCTGGTGTCAGGCGAGACCACGTCCGCTGCCGCGTCCTCGGAGACCTCGGGCTCGGGCGCCAGATCCAGGTTGATGACCCCGCCTTCTCCGCTACACCCCGCAGCGACCATCCATACGAAGGCAAGGACCAGCCCGACGCCCGACTTCGACCAGCTATCCACTCTCATCTCGTCCCCCTGCCTCAAAATAACGTTCCCACAGAGAATACCATTGCCTCTCGCTGGTTTCCTGGTTGTTTTTTCATTCCGGGAAGAAATCTGAACCGGCTTCTACAAAGCAGACAACCAACTCCGGATGCGCTCACCGGCCTCGCTGATCGCGTCTGCTGAGTTGGTGTAGGCAAACCGAACGTAGCGCTCGGTACGGTGGGTCCCGAAGTCCTTGCCCGGGGTGGCGGCCACGCCAGCCTCCTCGAGCATGCGCTGGCAGAAGTCAAAGGAGTCCAGGCCGAACGCTGAGACGTCTGCGAAGACATAGAACGCACCGTCGGGGATCCGGCGGATCACGAAGCCCAAGTCTCGGAGGATCTCCACGAGGAGGTCCCTGCGGCGAAGGTACTCTGCCCGGGTCTCCTCGACCCAGGAGCCCGCGTGCTCCAGCGCGGCCAGGCCGGCCCATTGGCTGGGCGCGGGCGCGGAGATAAAGAGGTTCTGGGCCAAGCGGTTGATCGGACGGACCAGGCTCCGCGGGACGACCATCCAGCCCAGCCGGAACCCGGTCATCGCGTAACGCTTCGAGAAGCCGTTTACCACGATCACGTCGGGATCGATCTCCAGCGCGGTGAACTCTCCTCGCTTCGAGTAGACCAGGCCGTGGTAGATCTCGTCGGAGATCACGCGAAAGCCCTGTTCCACCAGGTCTCGGTAGGTATCCCTGGGGGTCACGGTCCCCGTGGGATTGGCCGGGCTCGACACCAGCACCAACTCCCCCGCGCGGCCGACCTCTCCCACAGCGTCCGCGGACAGCGTGAAGCCGTCCTCCGCATCCACGGGCACGGCCGCTGGCACCGCGTTCACGTAGCGGGCGAAGTTCGGGTAGCAGGGGTAGCCGGGATCCGCGGTCAGGACCCGCTCCCCGGAATCCAGGAGGACCCCCAGGAGGAGCGCGAACGCACCTGAGGTGCCCACAGTGACGATCACCCGCTCCGGGTCCACCTCCACTCCATAATGGTCCGCGTAGTGTCGCGCTATCCCTTCCCGCAGGGGCCGAATCCCGAGGCTGTGGGTGTAGTGCGTGTGGCCGTCACGAATTGCGCGGACCGCGGCCTCCTCCACCTCGGGCGGGGGCCGATGGTTCGGCTCCCCGACCTCCAGGTGGATCACCCGCTTCCCGCGGGCCTCCAACTCAAGAGCCTTCTCCATGATGTCCATCACGATGAAGGACCGGATTCCGTCCATGCGCTTTGAAATCATCGCTATCCTAGACGATTTCGAGGTGGTCCTCGGGGAGGACGTTCAGGCGACCGCGGTAGTTCTCGACGTCGTAGCGCTCCGCCACGTCCACGGTGCGCACGTTGTCGTCCACGTGTGGAATCGGGACAGCCTGGACACGGCCGTCCCTCCAGGCGACCATCTTCCCGAAGTCCCCCGTCGCTATGAGATCCATCGCAGCGATGCCGAACAACCGACCCATGCGCCGATCGAACGCGCAGGGCTGGCCGCCCCGCTGGAGGTGGGACAAGACCACGCTGCGAACCTCGCTGTCCAGGGCCTCAGCCAGGCGGGCCTCTATGATCTTGCCTATGCCGCCCAGGACCACGTTGCCGAAGGGGTCCGGATCGGTGGAGGCCCGAATGGTCAGGCCCTTGCCTGCCTCGGCCGCGCCCTCGGCCACGATGACGATAGCGTAGCGGGCCTCGCGCTGCTTCTCCCGCAGAATCTCGATCACCCGGTCCATGTCGAAAGGGACCTCGGGGATCAGGACTATGTCCGCTCCCGTGGCGAGGCCGCCGGCCAGGGCCAGATGTCCAGCGTGACGCCCCATGGTCTCAACGATAAAGGTTCGACCGTGGGAGAACGCGGTGGTGCGGAGGCGATCTGTCTCCTCCACGATCACGTTCACCGCTGTCTCAAAGCCCAGGGTGTACTCGGTGCCCTTCAGGTCCCGATCAATGGTCTTGGGAATTGTGACGACGTTGACGCCCTTCTCCTGAAGCCGCCAGGCCACGCTCAAGGTGTCATCGCCACCGATGGCCACCAGCGCGTGGAGGCCCAACTCCTTGATGTTACTCAGGACCTGCTCCCAGGCCTCCTTCCCCTTGGCAAAGGGGTTGGTGCGAGAGGAACCCAGGCGGGTGCCGCCCATGCGGTCCCAAGTCCGCACGTCGGTCTCCACAAGGACCCGCGCGTAGTCGTCGGAGCCGAAGTCCTTGCCCGCTGGGAGAACCGAAGCCCGGGGAGAGTAGCGGACCAGGCCCGCCCAGCCATCCCTGATGCCCACGACCTCCCAGTGTTCCCCGCGATAGGTCTCCTGGTTCAACTCACCCGCTGTCTTGACCACCCACTTCACTGCGTTGTTCAGGCCCGGACAGTCGCCGCCGCCCGTGAGCACTCCGATGCGCTTTATCATGCGGCACCTCCGTTCCCCGCCGCGTCGCGGACCAGCAGGCCGCGCTTCCCGTTGTACCGCTTACGATCGTACTCCACGTCCACGTCAACGAGTTGAAGCCCTTCGTCAAGAACCTCCAGGGAAGACGAGGTAACCCGGCCATCCCGCCATGCCGCCATGCGGCCGAAGCCGCGCTGGAGCACCAGGTCCATGGCCGCTATCCCGAAGAGCCGGCCCATGCGGCGGTCGAACGCGCTGGGCTGTCCGCCACGCTGGACGTGGGAGAGGGTCACGCTACGCATGTCCCAATCCGTAGCCGCTGAGATCTGGTCGACCAGGTAGTCCCCTACCCCGCCGAGGGCCGCATGCTCAAAGCCCGTGTCCCGCATCTGGCCCGAGGTGATGGGCCCTTTGAAGCCCTCAGGGTAGGCCCCCTCTGAGACCACGACAATGCTGTAGCGGATCCCGGTGTTCCGTCTCTGCTGGAGCAGATGGATAATCCGGGAGACGTTGAAAGGCACCTCGGGAATGAGGATCACGAACGCACCCCCGGAGAGACCGCCCTGTAGGGCCAGGTGGCCAGCGTGGCGCCCCATGGTCTCGATGACAAAGAACCGGCTGTGGGAGCCCGCGGTGGTCCGGATACGATCCAACTCGTCGGTGACGATGGAGACAGCGGTCTCAAAACCCAGGGAATACTCGGTCCCGGGGAGGTCCCGGTCGATGGTCTTGGGGATCCCCACCACGGGCAGGCCCTTGGCATGGAGCTTCCGGGCCACTCCGAGGGTGTCCTCACCGCCTATCGCCACCAGTCCGTGCAGGCCCAGACGCTCGAAGTTCCGGGCGACCACGTCGGAGAGGTCAGCGCCGCGAGCGAAGGGGTTTGTCCGGGAAGAACCCAGGCTGGTGCCGCCCATGGTGTCCCAGCGACGGACCGCGGGCGGTGTCAGGATCCGGGCGTAGCGATCCTCCTCGTACCAGGAGGACCCGGGGGAGATGCCGCGCTCGGTCAGGTCCTCGAGGACCAGGGAACGCCAGCCGTCGCGCAGGCCGACGACTTCGTAGTCTCCGTGCGCGTACGCTGCATTGACCAACCACTTAATGGCCGGGTTGAGGCCGGGGCAGTCCCCGCCCCCGGTCAGCACACCGATTCGTCTGGTCATCGCCCTGGTCTCCATCTGTTATGGTTGACGACGTCGATCGAGGCCTCCCCCCGATTTGGACAGACAAAATTTAGAGGAGGCCCCTGAACAAGTCAATGGCCCGTTTTTATGCTTGACACGGACCGCTGCGCTCTCTATACAAGTGGGCGCTCTTTGAGAGGGAGGTTTTCAGGGTCGAAATGACCCGGATACTGGTTGTTGGTCGGGGATAGTCTAATGGCAGGACGACGGGTTCTGGCCCCGTTAATCTAGGTTCGACTCCTAGTCCCCGAACAGATTTTTTTGATAACATGGCCCATTAGTCTAATCGGTTAGGACGCCGGCCTCTCAAGCCGGTAGAACGGGTTCGAATCCCGTATGGGCTACTTTCCTATATACAATGTCTGGACCTCAGGGTTCGTTGCCAGCGGCTACCTGCGGACGTCCAGGCCGGGCCACCTGCCGCCCTCCTCGGTCGACGGACGGATGTCCGCCTCCCTCGTCGGGGCGCTTCGCTCGACAGGTGACTCCGGCCTGAACGCCCGCAGCAAAGCCGCTGACTTCCTCACCCTTCGGCCCAGGCCTTGAATTTGCCAATAGCCAATTAGAGAGCCGTTAGCGTCTGACCACAAATAAACAGATCGCACAGAGGGCGCTCTCCTCGGTTCAGCGATCGCTTTCGGATTTCACCGATGACCCAGTTCTCGAAAATCGCGCCGCGGTGTGGGTGGAGGAGAAGTTGCTCCGGGCTGCGGATCCCCAGCAGATAGCAGAGGAGTCCCGTATCGACGAAGTACAGCTTAGGCGTCTTGACCAGGCGTTTGCGGACGTTCCCATGCCAGGGAGGCAGACGGTAGGTTATGTATCCAGCTTCCAGGATCGACAGCCAGGACCGGGCCGTGTTGTGGGAAACCCCTGCGTCCGCGCCGAGCGCGGACAGGTTCAGGAG
This sequence comes from uncultured Myxococcales bacterium, assembly GCA_964406905.1. Classification (GTDB taxonomy): domain Bacteria; phylum Myxococcota_A; class UBA9042; order CAIXZC01; family CAIXZC01; genus CAZNWW01. Next base: position 5,380 of record CAYOTU010000161.1, read on the forward strand.
TTGGCCGCTATATCACTTGGCTTGCTGACATAGCGGATGGCTCGTCACTTCTTTCGTGACAAGATCGTCCATTTGGAGATTTAGGACGACGGGTCTTCCTCCGGGATGCGCAGGCGGGTGCCGACAAACATTCCCAGCAGCAGGAGCAGCAGGCCCCAGGGGCTTGCGTCGCGGCCCTGCGCAGCCGCGCAGCCGCCGCCGTCGCTGCCGCCGAGGACATCGTCGAAGATGAAGCCCCCGAGAGTGTCCTCGTCCCCGACCACGTCCTCGCCGGCCACGGGACATTCGCCGCAGTCAGCGGAGCAGGTCTCGCAGCCCTCGCCTGAGTCGCAGGTCCCGTCGCCGCAGGCGGGGGCCGCTATATCGGAGCAGAAGTGTGGATGGAGACCCGACGGATCTGCGGTCCCTGCTGTGCCGCAGGAGTAGGCGCCCGAGGTGGCGTTCCAGCCGCAGGCCACCGCGGCGGAGCAGTCCTGGACCTTGAGCGATCCGCTGTCGCAGAACACCAGGCTCTGGCCTTCGCAGCAGCCCACGTCGGTGATTCCGCCGTCGCAGATCGAGGGGATACTGCCGCAGTCCGCAGGGCAGGTCATGGCGGTCTCGCCCGCGTCGCAGGTCCCGTCGCCGCAGACCGGGCCCGTGGACCCGCCGCAATCCTTGGGGAAACTCCCTGAGGGATCTGCCGCGCCCGCTGTGCCGCAGTTGTAGAAACTATCCGCGGCCTGCCAGCCGCAGGATGGACTGCCCGAGCAATCCTGGGTCTGAAGTTGCTCGTCCTCGCACCAATTGAGGCTCTCGCCGTCGCAGCAGCCTTGGTAGGTGACGTCGCCGCACGCGGCGCCGCCGGTGCAGTCCTGGGGACATGTCGCCTCGGTCTCGCCCCCGCTACAGACTCCATCCCCGCAAACCGGCGCCTCCTGCATGTAGCAGACCCCCTCCTGGCCCGGCTGGGGGTTCTCGAGCCCCATGCAAACCGCGCCATCGGGGCATTCAGCCGCACTGCCGACGTTGCTGCAGAAACCAACGCAGCGTCCGCCGTCGTCGGTCTCCACGCAGACCATCCCGTTGTCGCAATCTGCGATGCTCTGGCAGGGATCCCAGAAACCGCCCGGCTCCACCGGATCGCTACAGTCCTGGGGACAGGTCTGGTAGGACTCGCCCACCTCGCAGACCCCGTTGCCGCACACCTGGGTCGTCCCCCCCGGGTCATAGGTCGCGATCACCTGCGCGATCCAGGCGGCGTTGGTGTCGGTGCGGGTGTTGTAGCCGCTCTCATTGCAGTACGCGTCACCGGAGGAGACCACGCCGATCACTGTCTCAACGCCGTTTACGTTCATGAAGCCCGGCCCCCCGGAGTCGCCCTGGCAGGTGTTCTTTGGGTTGTTAGGATTGGTGAAGTTCCACCAGCCCTGGCTCCAAACTTCACCGATCGTCGTGCTGACGCTCCGCTTGGTCCCCGCGTTGTCCGCGCTGCTGCTGGTCACACCAAAGCCCACGAACTTCACGGTCGAGCCCTGGTAGCCGCTCAGATTCTGGGTAAAGTAGGGCATGGGTGCTGTGGCTACTGAGTTCTGTAGGATCGCCACCGCAATGTCGTGGTGATCGATCTGCGCGTTGTTCTCGATGACAGAGGCATAATCCGGGTGCTGGATAAAGTGGGAGAGGTCGTAGACCTGGCCGTAGCCGTCCAGATCGTTGCCCACGAAGAACGAGTTGGGCGTGCCGAAGCCCACGCAATGGGCCGCGGTGAGGACGACCTTCGATGTAATCAGGGTCCCGGTGCACATGGAACCGCCGCCCATGCCGTTCTTGAAGACCACGCCCACAGCGGGGTAAGCGGTCTCCAACTGACCACCCACGATGGGCTGCTGGAGGAAGCCGAAGGAGAACTCACCGCGCTCTCCTTCCTCGCAGGACGAGAGCGCAGCAGCGGCGACTAGGAACAGGAGCAGCAGGAGCGGGAGGCGACGCATCGAACATCCTCCAGGGCACGGGGTGGGATCCTGACGATTACCGTCCGGCCCACGCATGTTACGCATACCCTGCGCATGGTTCAACCGCTTCACGGTGCCTGTTTTTTTTACTTGTGCTTCACTCTCGAGCATTTCATTGGCAACATACGGGGCCTGATACACGGAGGAGGGAGCCATGAACGTGAAAGACAGAATCCGCGCGTACTTCGAGGAACACGAGACAGAGCTTCGAGCAGAGATGATCCGCATCACCACTGAGATGGTGGCACAGCGGACGGTGAATCCGGGCAAGGCTGCAGCGGGGGATTACGACTACCTGGAGGTCACCGGGCAGGAAATAAAGGCTGCGAAGGTCGCTGCCCTTTACTTCGAGGCCTGGGGCATCCCGACCACCATCCACGAGGCTGAGCCACTGCGGGGAAACCTGCTGGCGCGGATCGGCTCGGGTCAGCCCGAGCTGGCCCTGGGGCTCCACCTGGACACGGTACCCCCGGGGGACGGCTGGGACACTGACCCCTTCACGGTCATCGAGAAAGACGGCGAGCTCTACGGCCGCGGCGTCCTGGACAACCTGGGGCCCCTGGCCTCATCCATGATCGGGATGAAGGTCCTCAAGGAGATCGGCGCCCCCTTGAAAGGCACCCTTACCATCGTCGCGCTGGCCGGCGGCCACAGCGATGTCGAGGCCCTGGAACAGCGTG
>CAYOTU010000162.1:0-8045 GCA_964406905.1 uncultured Myxococcales bacterium
GACTCTTGCACCCCCATATCTTGTACCAGGTGGCGCTAACCGTCCACCCCCTTTCGCATTTTTTCGCTCCCGGCTGACATTCCTGGAAATTGTTGCTGTTGGATATCAAAGCGTCAAGGCTTCTTTGGGGCTCTGCTCGACGTCCATGGTGCATTGGCGATTGTGTTGGCAGAGAAGAGGGGGGCCAGAAGAGGGGGAAAACGCGTGGGAAAAACGCGTGGGGACGGAGGATTCGTTCTGGCGCATGAACATTGTGGCATCGGCCTGTTTTGTTACAGGGGAAACGCGTTCGGGACGGAGGAACGCGCAAAGCGCATCAACAGAGGGGCACCGCCCCGTTTCGATCTGCCAGGTCAAAGCCGATGCCCACTGGATACGGATCCAAATAGGCCTTGTTTCATGCGGCCTCCGGTGCTTATGTTTTCCTGCCGTCCGCGCCAGCAACCAACGTTGGTGCCCTAAGATCTACAGCTTCTTCTTCAAACCCACGGGGAGTGACTCGACGCCGTCGTCGGCCAGTTCGATGATCCAGCCCTCGAACGCGAACGTCACCTTGTCACCGAGGGTCAGGTAGCAAAGTGCCCAGCCCGAAGGGCGGTGCCCAGTCGGGGAAGCCGACGGTGCCCGGTCCTGTTTGTGCCCCCGCCCCTGGCCTGACCGTAATCAACGATTGACAGGGGACGGCGGTTCCTGCAAATTGAACATTGGATATTCAATTTGCAGGAACCGCCATGATTCCCCGAACATTGGCTTCAAAGCTGTTGGCAGACGCAGCTCGCTATCCAGTCATCACGGTCACGGGGCCGCGTCAGTCTGGCAAAACAACCCTGGTACGGGCGACCTTCCAGGACCATGACTACGTCACCCTGGAGGATCCTGATGAGCGGCGGATGGCCCTGGAGGACCCCAGGGGCTTTCTTGGACGCTTCCATGGTGGGGTGATCCTGGATGAGGTGCAGCGTGCACCGGAGCTCTTCTCCTACATCCAGGGAATCGTGGACCAGGAGGACCGACCGGGTCGCTTCGTTTGCACCGGGTCGCAAAATTTCCTGCTCATTGAATCCGTCTCCCAGAGCCTCGCTGGTCGAGCTGCGGTGCGCCACCTCCTGCCCCTGTCCCTTGAGGAGCTCCTGGGCCGGGAGAACGGCACGCCGTTTATTGATCTGGAACCAGCCGTGACTTCTCCCAAGATGGATCTCTGGGAGACCCTCTTCAGGGGCTTCTATCCTCGCATCCACGACAAGGGCCTTCCTCCGCAGGACTGGCTGGGGAGCTATCACCAGACCTACCTTGAGCGGGACGTCCGGGCTCTCGTCAACGTGGGGGACCTGGAGGCATTTCGGCTCTTCATGGGGCTCTGCGCGGGCAGGAGCGGACAGATCCTGAACCTGTCCTCGTTGGGCGCGGACGCAGGAGTCTCCCAACCGACAGCGCGGCGGTGGCTCTCCGTGCTGGAGGCGAGCTTCCTGGTGATGCGCCTCCCGGTCCATCATCGAAACTTCAACAAGCGGCTGGTAAAATCGCCCAAGCTCCACTTCCTGGACACGGGGCTCCTCTGTTACCTGCTCCGGATCCGATCACCGGAGGAACTCCTTCTCCACTCCCAGCGCGGCGCCGTGTTCGAGAGCTTCGTGGTCTCGGAATTGACGAAACGAACCCTCCACCGTGGCCAGGAGCCGAATCTCTTCTTCTGGCGGGACGCGTCCGGCCATGAAGTCGACCTGCTCCTGGAACGCTCAGGAGGCCCCATTCCAGTCGAAGTCAAGTCTGGTGCGACTGTCCCATCAGACGCGTTCCGCGGCCTGGACCACTGGCGCACCCTGGCTGGCGATCCGGAATCGGAGGCTGTCCTCGTATACGGAGGTAATCAAATCCACCGACGCCGAGGTGTCGAGATTCGGCCCTGGTGGGCAGTGTAGTCGGATAAAGAGCAGCGTTCGGTATGTCGCGTCCCCACGACTGTGCTTCCCCTCGTCTACCCGGTGGCTATACTGGATGTCTTCCTGGAGGTCCAGATGCGACACGCTGTCTTCCTGGTTCCCGGCTTCTTCGGATTCGAGCGCCTCGGCGGGGTGCACTACTTCCGCCATGTGGAGGATCGGCTCAAGGAGTTCCTCGGAGACCTCGGAGAGGACACGGAGGTGTTTACCGTCGCCACGCGCCCCACCGCGTCCATCCGCAAGCGGTCCCGGATCCTCGCCGACGCGGTCGCAGCGAGTCGCCCGGAGCGCTTTGAACGGATCCATGTAATCGGGCACAGCACCGGCGGTCTGGATGCACGCCTCCTGGTGACCCCTGGGGTTCACCTGTCCGGGGACGCGGATCAAATCGGCGCTCGGATCAACACGGTGGTCATGCTGGCGACCCCGAACCACGGGACCCCCATCGCCGGCTTCTTCACGAGCCTGGCGGGGAAGCACCTGCTCCTGGGGATGAGCATTTTCCTGATCACGAGCATGCGTAGCGTCGGCGGCCTGTCCTATGCGTGGCTGGGCAGGGGGCTGTCCATGCTCACCCGACTCGACGACATCCTGGGCCTGGACAACACCATGCTGGACTACCTCGTGGAGCACCTCCTCAAGGACCTGGACGAGGGGCGCCGGCAGGAGATCATCGCCTACATGCACGACGTGGCCAACGATCGCGGCGCCATGATCCAGCTCACCGTAGAGGGTATGGACATCTTCAATGCGGCCGCTGAGGACCGGGAGGGCTGTCGGTACCTCTCGTACCTGACTGCAGCGCCCCGCCTGGCGCCCCGGATTATCCTGGAGGGTCTGCGGGATCCCTACTTCCCGGCCTCCTACTCCCTGTTCCATGCGATGCACCGGATCGCGGGGCGGACCTCGGACGCGTACCCGTACCCGTCGCTACCGAGCGCCGCGCAGGAAGCGGCCCGGGATCTCCTGGGCCACGAGCCCGCGCCGCGGGACAACGACGGCGTCGTGCCGCTATTCTCTCAGCCCTGGGGGACGGTGTGCGGCGTACTCCGCTCCGACCATCTGGACGTCTGCGGGCACTTCAATCCCCGCCGAGGAGATCGAGATCACACGGACTGGCTTCGCTCGGGGTCCGGGTTCACGGAGGACGCGTTCGACGCGCTCTGGCGCGACATCGCGCTCCGCCTCACGGAGCGACGACCCCAGCCCTGCAACTCAAGGAACTTCATGACTGTCTGACTCGTCAGACACCTTCTCCGAGTCGCCACAACGCGTTCGGGACAGGAGGAACGCGCAAAGCGCATCAACAGAGGGGCACCGACGTTGGTGCCCTGAACTCTACAGCTTTTTCTTTAAACCCGCGGGGAGTGCCTCGACGCCGTCGTCGGCCAGCTCGATGACCCAGCCCTTCCATCCAAACGTCACCTTGTCACCAAGGGCCATGTAGCGAGCCACGAGCTTGGAGGACTTGGCCAGGTCGAAGTAGGCCTGGGAGTAGGGCTTGACCTTTATGCGCTTGCCAGCGGCTGCTGCATCATCGACCCAGCCACCGTTCTTCCAGTGGAAGGTTTTGTCACCCACCTCGCGGACGGTTCCAGCGGTCTCGCCCGCAACCTCGGCGCGCTTCATCTTGGCTACGGTCTTTGCGACCCTTACGGCCTTCTCGCCGCTGTCTTTCTTAAACTCCTCCGCGTCCAACAGAAGGCTCTGCTCGTCCATCGACGGCTCCGCCGCAGCCGAGGGCGCCATCTTCGAGCCGTCCGCCCAGCCACCGCTGCCGGTCTCCCCAAAAATCCTGTTGTCCCGGATGCGCCGGTCCTCTCCGCCGCGACGGGCGGAGGGACGCAGTGGCCTGTTGGTGGTGTACTTGTAGCCGGGCTCGGTGATCAGGTAGCTCGTGTAGGGGGTCACGATGCCGAAGGTGGTGCCCAACTGGGTGATCTCGTCCACCAGGGCCTGCTTCTCCCCGCTGATTCGGATCTGCTCGAGGAGCACTCCAACCTGGCGCTTGGCCCAGAGCCGCGGGAGGAAAGCCAGGTCCCGATCGTCTTCGGGCAGCTTCGCCTCGAAGTCATAGGTCTTCTTCGCACCGCCCAGGGTCCCGTCCAGGCGGATCAGGGTGCTCCCCGCCTTGCGATACCGCCCCACGATCACGAGCTGCTCCCCGCGGAAGAGGTCCGGAATCGAGCCAGGCAGGATCCCGTAGGCCTTGGCCGACGGCACCTTGAGGCGAATATTGGACAGCACCGGGTGGCTGATCTTGTCGTAGAACGCGGCCAGGGTGGTCTCGATGTCCTTGTCCGGGCGCAGGTAGGTGGGGCTGCCGTGGTGGTCACGCGCGAGCTGATCCAGGAGGATCGTGTTCAGGTCCGAGCCCACACCAAAGGGGAAGATCCGCGAACCGAGCTTGTTCACCAGGAGCGCGTTCTTTGCGATGCGGGCAGGATCCGTCTCGCCCACGGTGGGCTCACCATCTGTGAGGAAGATGACCAGGGTGTCGGCCTCGACGATGCCGCCCAGCGCGGTGGCCAGCGCGTCATCGATCGCAGTACCCCCCGCGGCCTCCATGTCCTTGACAAAGGCCAGGGCCTCCTTTCGGGCCTCGCCGCCGGCCTTCTTCATCGTGGGGAAGACCGACTCCACGTCGGAGCTGAAGCGCACGATGTTGAAGCGGTCTCCGTCCCGCAGGCGCTCGATCGCGTACTTCAGCGCGCCCTTGACCCGCTCGATCTTCTCTCCCTGCATGGACCCGGAGGTGTCTACAACGAAGACGATTTTCTTGTCAGGGATCTCATCAGCGGTGTCCTTCGCACCCGGCGCAGCCAAGAGCATGAAGTAACCGGGATCGCCCTTCTTTCGGTAGGACAGCACCGACAGACCCACGTCGTTGTAGTCTACCGAGTAGAAGACCTGGAGATTCTGTGCAAACGCGGCGCCTTGCTGCTCAAAGCCCACCACGGCCTCATGGTCGCCCTTGCGCTTGACCCGGACCTTGTGGGAGGGCGAGTACACGGAGCGCAGGGGCGTCTTGGACTGCAACTTCAAGGTGAAGGTGAAGTCCTTCGTCGTGCCTGAGAAGTGGCGCGCTGTCTTGAGAGGATAGACGAGCTGATAGGTCCCGCTCTCCTGCTTCAGGGAGGTCGCGAAGTTCAGCTCGATGCGCTGGACTCCGTTCGCGGGCACCGGATAGACCCGGGCCTGGAAGAGGTTGGTCCCGATCAGCTCCAGGAGGCCCGGATCCTTCATGCGGGCGACGATGCTCGTGTAGATCCGCTTGGCCTCGTTCTTCTCCAGGACCTTGCCCTCTACCCATTTTCCCCCCATCTCCATGCGGAACTCCCCGATGGACGCACCTTCGGGGAGGGGAAAGATGAACGTGGCTTCGAGTTGGCGGGACGTGTGGTTGCGGAAACCCATCTTCACGTCCGCGCTGGCCACGCCGTCCACGACCTTCATCTCAACCCGGTAATACTCCATGTCCAGGGCCCGCACTGACCCATCCGTGGGGACCAGCAACGGCTGCGCAGTGGCTGCTACGCTCGCCAGGATCCCGCTTAAGATCATCCCGACCATCATCAAACGTCTCATGTCTTCCTCCCTGTTTATCCTCGATACTGTTCGCCGTTCCAACGAGCCGGGCACTGGTACGCCGGACACAAGCGGGGGTTCTGTATCAGGTCCTTCTCTGATACCCTGTCTTCGCAGACATGTCGAGGAGGTGGTGCGATGAAGACGCTGAAGGGACGCATGATTGGGATCGGACTGGCGCTTGCGCTGGTCGCGTGCGGGGGCGGTGGTGACGGTGGGACGACGACGACGGACACGACTGTCGACGCGGGGAGTGACGTCCAGGCGGATCTTGCCCCTGTCCCGGACGGCGGCGCGGATGGCATCCCGGCGGACACTCTCCCGGACGGAACCCTGGACGTCGTCCAGGACGCGACTCCGGACACGGACGTTGTCGAGGAGCCGCCGGTCCTTGCGACCAAGGCCCCCCTTGCCAAGCCTGCCGACCCTCTGGACGGCTCGGAGATCGAGAGCTGCGCTCTCTACCACGAGCAGCGCTGCGCGGACGGGCAGCTCCAGGAATGCATTGTCTATGATCCGGCCGAAGAGGCCTGGGTGGAGACGCCGGATTCCCTGCTGGAGCGCGTCCTGCTCTTCGACCGCTGGAGGGACCTGTACAACTCCCCCGACGGCATGGCCATCGACCGTGACTTCGCAGCGGAGACCCTGCCCGGGACCCCGGAGGGGGAGTGGGGTGCGCCGGATAACTTCCAGGCTTACTGGGGAACAGGCGACGGGGGCATCTGGACCGGTTGGTCCGTCGTCGCGTCGATCCTGCGCTACGCGCAGACCGGCACCCGGGCTGACTACGATCGCATGGAGCAGCACGTGCGTGATCTGGTGACCATGTACGACGTCACCGAGGTCCCGGGCTACCTCTGCCGCTACCACTTCCTGCTGCTCCCCGAAGGCGGCCCAAACACTACGGAGCACATCCTGCGCTGGGGCGACGGATCCAACCTCAACCACCACGACCGGGAGATCAAGGACCCTGCGGCCATCAAGAACCTGCCTGCGCTATATACAGAGGGCCTCGAGGACGCTGAGGGCACCGTCTGGCAGGGCACGCCGATGTGGCACGGCCGGCCCTCCATCGACCAGAACACGGGCCCCATGACAGCGCTGCCCATGGCCTGGGACCTCCTTGAGGATCAGGACCTCAAGGACCAGATAACGCACCACCTGACCTGCTACCTGAAGCGCCTCCAGCGCATCGAGCTGATTAACCTCCAGGGGAACCCGGAGCTCCTCGAGGGCCTGATGGCCTACTTCAACGCGGGGGAGCTGCAGCTCGACCCCGGCGACATGGACCTGACCAAGATCGACCGCATCGTGGGCTACGTCCAGCGGCAGATCAACACGGCCAACGAGGACGACTTCGACCGCTCCTGCCCCGACACGGTACAGATGGAGCCCTGGCGGGTGATCGACGCTGCCTCGGATAGCTTCCTGGGCGAGATGTTCCTCCTGGTGGGGGACATGGACACCGATGCGGGCGGCCCCAACCAGATCGACCACTACTACTTCCCGAGCCTGCGGGGCGGCGACGCTATGCACCTGATGCATCTGGCCGCTATCGCGTACCACTTCACCGGCGATGACATGTACCGGGAGTTTCTCTTCGACGAGCTGATCGGCAACCTGAACACGGTCGGAGTGATGCACACAGCGGGCGCATTCAACCTACCGAAGTGGTGCAAAAAATACTTCGGTGACCAGATCACCTTCGGCCCCTGGTGGGCCTTCCTTCATCTCCTGGACGAGAGCCCCCTGCGCACCGAAGTTGCCCAGGCCTACCACACGGAGATGTGGGACAAGCTATTGCGGGAAGCGGGGAACGTTGACTTTAACATCATGTACGCGGGGGCCCTCTCTCCCGAGATCGCGGTCGACAAGGACGAGGCCCTCTCCTACGCGCTGGAGCAGCTCCAATGGATGGGCGGCAACGGTGGCCTTTTCCAGGGCAGCCCCGACGATCCAGCCTGGCTCCTCGACCCTCGCCGCACCTACACCACAACCCCCGAGATGGTCATGGCATTTACCCCCGACGGCATCGACGCGGTCTGCCCCACCGAGCCCGAGGTCACGACCTGCACCGCAGAGATCGAGGTCCTCGGAATCCCCATGGGGAATCTCACGGGCTGGGAGACCCACGCGTGCTCAGGCAGCGAATGGGAATGCGAAATCGACCCCGGTGAGTGCGTCCAGAAGCAGTCCTCGGTCGCGCTCCCGGTCAACCTGCGCAAGCACACGGACTATCTATGGCAGCGCAACCCCTTCGATCTCAGCGCGGGGGCCGGGATCCAGGGCAAGCGACAGTTCGCGGGCTCTGACTACTCAGTCCCCTACTGGAACGCGCGGCGCTACGGCTTCGTCGAGGAAGGCTCCGGCCAGGTTCTTGCGTGGAAGCCCCTTGGAGACTGCGAGGAGACGCGCTAAGGGTCTGCGGCGAAACAAACAGTGCATTCGGTCGCCGCTGCATCCCCTCTCGCTTCGTTCCGCAACCTCAACGTACGGACAGTATGCCTGCGGCTGCGC
>CAYOTU010000163.1:0-8027 GCA_964406905.1 uncultured Myxococcales bacterium
GACATCGGGAAGGCGGGGGGCGTCCTCGCTGTGCCCGGGTCCGTGCTCTCCGCGGGGGTCAACCCCTACGACCTGGCCCGCCATACCGGACAGCTCCTCGGCGAGCTCCGCCGGCGTCTCCTGCCCGTGGTGGTCTTCGGCACTCGGGGGGACCTGGAGGGCGTCTTCGCGCTCCAGGGCGTGGACGCGGATCCCCTCCTCCCCATCGAGCTCATCGCGCCCGCCGCGACCGCGGGCCGGGTCATCGCCCGCGCGGCGACGCGGGTCGGCGCGGAGCTGGGTCTGCCCCCGGCCGAGGAGGAGCGCCTCCGGGCCGCGTGCGGTGCTGCCCTGGAGGACCACCCGGCGGGGGAAGCCCGACGCCTCGCCAGCGCCGCGGTGGGACTAATGGCCAGCGGCGGCGCGGCCCTGACCGATGCGGAGGTCCGAGACAGGATCGCTCTCCTCTCCGACGCGACCCGGGACCTCGGCGGCATCAGCGGGGGACGTCGCCGGATCCGCCGGGTCCGGCATCAACGCCGCCTCATGGAGGTGCTCCTCGACGACAAGACCGTGCGGCGTCACAAGGCGAAGATCCTGGGCCAGGACCGAGCCATCGACGCGCTCTACGCCCAGCTCCGGGGCCAGCTCCTCTTCGGCGAGGGGCACAAGCCCCTCGCTGTCCTCATGGAAGGCCCCCCCGCTGTTGGCAAATCCGCCTCCGTGGAGTTCCTGGCCGAGGTCCTCGGACAGGAGCTGCTCTACCTGGACGTCGCGGGGATGGGCTCCTGGCACCAAGCCCACGCGATGCTCAGCGGCAGCGGTGTGGGGATCGTCCAGTCCTACCTGCCGGGGAAGCTCGAGCAAGCCTGCCGGGTCCCCACCATTATCGAGGTCGCGGATCTCGACCACGCGTCGGATGAGGTCCGCGCCAGCGTCGCTGATCTCTGTCTCCAGATCTTAGATCGTGGAGTCACGCAGACCGCGGCGGGGCGCACGATCCACGCCCAGGACATCGTCGTCTGCTTTTCCTGCAACTTGCCGGCCCGCGACGACGAGCTTCTGCGGCGACAATTCGGCGTGAGCGCACGGCGACTCACCCCCGCGGAGATCCAGGAGCGCATCGAGGATCGCCTCGCGGGGCTCTTCACCCAAGCCTTCATGTCCCGGGTGGGCGCGCCGGTGGTCTTCCGGCCCCTGGACCGGGACACCCGCCGGGAGGTGATCCGCCGGACCCTCGCTGCGTCCCTGCGGCGGGGCCTGGACACCCGAGGTGCCCCGGATGTGACGCTGAAGATCCTCGACGAAGCGGTCGACGTCGTCGAGGAGCGCCAGGGCCTCCTCCCGGATAGGGTGGGCGCCCGGCGCCTGAACGCGCTGGTCTCCACAGCCCTCCTCGAGGCCATGACCGACCTCACAGATCCCATCGAAGCCACCACGATTACCGCGCACGGCGCGGGCGATCGCCTCACCCTGAAAAGGAGCTGACCATGAAGATCTACACCACTGAACCCAAATCGTACCGCGCCGCGGGCCCCGGCGATCTCGTGCGCCTGGAGCCCCTCCCGGGGTCCCACCCGCCCATCGTCGAGCGCCAGAAGCTCGACCTCCTGGTCCGCGGGGTCACCGAGGGGGCCCGGGTCCACCTCTCCGGCGAGACCGGCACCGCGAAGACCCTCACCATCCGGACCCTGCTGCTGCGGGACGAGAATTTCCACAACATCTGTGAGGCCCTGGAGCGGCCACGACGGACCCTCCAGGTCTACAGCTGTCCCCTCTCCCGCTTCGACGGCCCGGCGGAGCTGACCTTCCGACGGGGGATCCGCGATCACAACACCGTCGACGAGGACTCCCTGCTCATCACCGCGCTCAAGGAGCAGGACGGCCGGGCCGGGGACGGCTACGCGGCCATCCTCCTGCCCGAGCTGGGCCGCACCCAGTCGGAACTGATCCAGGGGGCGCTGGTCGAACTCATCGGGGACTCGGTGCTCCTCGATACCGAAAACCGCCTGCTCCACGTCCCCCACGTCGCGTGGGTAGCGGACAGCAACTACGCGGGCACAGGGACCTTCTCCCTGGTGACCCAGGACGACAGCCTCCGGCGGCGCTTCGACATCTCCATCGAGATGGGCCACCCCGAGGAGGAGCAGGAGTGCACGATCCTCGAGCACCTGGTGCCGGAGGCAAAGGCTGAGGACGTCGCGGCCATCGTCCGTCTGGGCAGCGAGGTCCGCTCGGCGCGGCGTGAAGGGGGCCTGCTCTCGGTGCCGCCGCCGACGCTCTTTGGCTACGAGCAGTTCCTGCGGACGCGCCTAGATCTACCGCACCTGCCCCCGGACGTGGTCGCGTTCGCTACGGTCCTCGGCCATTGCGGCGACGACGACCGCTCCCTGGCCGCGGACCTCCTGGCGCGCACCCACGGCGTCGCAGCGGGCGACGAGAACGAGGCCGACGCTGTCATGGGGCTCTAGAGAGGAGGACGTGATGACCAGGCGATCCCATCGACCAAAAGGCAGGGAGCTGAGGGAGGGATTCCGGGAGCGGTGGCGACCGATCCACCCCGGCGAGGCGTTCCAGCGACGTACCCCCCTGACCCGGCGCCTCATCGCGCAGGCGCTCCACTACGAACAGGCGCGCACCGCCCAGCGCCTCGCAGCGCGGCTAGCGGACGGCGCCATACCCGAGGAGAGCGGGGCGCTGAAGGCCTCGACCCAGCTCAACGCGCTGTACTCTGATCTACCCTCGCGCTTCGCCGCGCAGGCTGCGGTGGGGCACAGCGCCTACCTTGAATACCGGGAGCGGACCAGCGGGGACTTCGCCCCGACGGCCAATGATCCGGTGCGAACCGAGCGCCTCGCATCGCTGCTCCAGGTCCGCTCCCCGTCGGAGCAAAAGGCCTACGGGATCGTCCTGGCCGCGTGCAGCGAGGCGGTCGCGACGCGGCTCTGCCTTCACGCGCTGGCCGGGGAGGAGGGGCTCGGCGCGGTGGAGCACTACCGCGTCTACCTCGCCGCCCAGGCCAAGCTGCCGCCCACGTCGGTCACCGACGTGATCCGACTGACCGTGGTCCTGGGGGACCTCCTCGGTCCCCTGCTGGAGGCCGCCATCCGAGAAGTACACCCGCTCCTGGTGGGGCCCATAGCGGCCGCTACCTCCGTCTCCAGGCTCCTGGAGGCCCAGCTCGCCGAGACAGCGGAGGACGATCTCACCACCCGCGCCCAGGACTGGGTGGAGGCCATGGTGGTGGCCATCGCACCCTTCGTCTTGAACACGGTGGACCCGCCACCGGCCAGAGGCGCCCCCCCCCATGTCAGGCATGGCATCCGAGGCAGCGCTGACCCCAGAATCGAGGATCCCGGCGTGGACACGCTGCCCCACGCCCCCGTCGCACCCCTGGACGAACCCCCGGCTCCGGTCCTGCTCCCGGAAGCGGCCCAGGGAGCGGAGCGGCGCATCGAGGAGGTCCTGGAGGAGGCGGTGGACAGCCTCCTCGACCCCGATGAGCACGGCCCCGACGCCAAGCGCAGCCTCCAGAAGGAGATCGAGAAGGTCCTGAACGCGGCCAACGAGGAGGGCTCGCTGGAGAAGGATCCGCGGCCGGACCGCGTCCAGGAGCACGCCTGTGCGCGTCCCTTCGAGGAGGGGGAGCTCCACGGAAACCCCGGGGGCTTCGCCATGGTGGAGGACATCCTCCAGAGGGACGCGGAGAGCCAGAAGAGAATGGTGCGCCACGAGGTGCTGGTCCCGCCCGAGGACGCAAGCGCTTGGTACGAGCTCCGCCGGGAGACCCGGCCCCTCGCACAGCAGCTACGACGGCTGCTCTATCCGAGCCTCGTGACCCGCCTGGAGCGCGTCCGGTACCGCGCCTCGGGGGCGCCGGACCCGCGACGCCTCGCGCTCTATCCGTTCTCGGACACGATCTACCAGCAGCACCGCCAGGAGCGCATGCCCGCGCCCTCCAACGTCCCCCGCTGCGTCGTCCTCCTCGCGTGCGACGGGTCTGGCAGCATGCAGGAGCAGGAAATTCGCGTCCTCAAGCTCCTCACCTGCGCGTTCATAGAGTCCCTGGTCGGCGTCCAGGGTGTGCAGCTCCTCGCGGGCGCGTACAACGACAACTCACAGCAGAGCCGGTTCTGCCGAGAGCCCATGGTCCGCTGGCTCCACCACCCTAAGCTCACCCCGGGCCGAACGCCCCTGGAGGCGGGACGCGCTATCGCCGCGTTCCCGGACAAGGGCACCGGCCGGAACCACGACACGATCTCCCTCTCCTACATGCTGGACGAAGCCATCGGCCTGGCCCCCGGGGGCGCCTGCTACCTCGTGAACCTCACCGACACGCGGTTCAACAGCTGGGACCGGAAGCGCACCGGAGAGGACGCCATGACTGAGTTCCTCCGCGAGGCCAAGGCCCTGGACGAGATCGACCTCGACTACACCGTGGTCGCGATCGGCGTGGAGGAGGACTACAGCCTTGAGGGCGCGGACGCGGTGATGGCCGTGCCCAAAGAGGAGCTGAGTGACACGGGCGCCATCGTGGCCCGCGTCGCGCGCTACGTGACCGAATCCGTCGCTGCGCGACGCGCTGCCCTCGAAGGGAGGACGACGCAATGATCCCTCAGCGCACACGAACCCGACCGGAGCTCCAACCCCTGCTCAGCCTCCTCCAGGTCTACGAGTCATACCTGGGCACCCTGCGACAGAAGGGGGGCAGGGTGCAGGATCTCCAGCACCTCATGGAGCTGATGCGGCGACCCATCCGTTTCCCGGGCGCACTCGTAGCCCCCGGGGAGCCCGAGGCCTCCCTCGCAGAGCCGGCCCGGATCCGGCGACGCCTCTACAGCCTCCAGGCTGGCCTCGACCTGGAGATCCGGAAGGGCCCGGTGGGCTTCCCGGTCCACTACCTCTTCCGCACCAGCCGCGACTACTTCGGGAACTACACCCTGATCCTCGAGGACCTCCACCGGGGTCGGGACTACGATCGCTTCGACGCGCACTGGGATCGCTTCGCTAGCGCGACTCGGTACGGCGAGGTGGATCGGCTCCTCCGTCTCTCACCCCTCCGGACCGTGGCAGAAGCCGCGGACCCGACGCGAAACGCGGACGCTATCCTCTACACCGCTGGAAGGGCCCTCTTCGACGCCGCGTGGCACGACGACCAGCGGCTGGCATGCGCCGCGGCGGAGCTCCTGGGCCTGCCCGTGTTCCGCAGCACCCTGGAGCTGTTCTATCTCTGCCTCGGGGGCGACCTGTCCCGCCTCCGGCAAGCCCTGATGGTGGACCCGGGAGGGCAGCTGACCGCGGTCATCACCGCTGCGGATCCCGGCGGTGCGCTCACGCGCCTGGCCAGCGCGCTCCCCGCGACCGACGGCGTGCAGCTCTCCAGCCTGCGGGAGGCCGCCCACCGGGGCTTCCCCCGCCTCGGCAAGGCCTTCGCAGACCTCATGCAGACCCGGCGGGCCCTGGATCGCTCCCCCGAGGAACTCCCCCTCTTCAAGCTCCTCGTAGCCCACTACCGCCGCCTGGACCGGATCCGCCCCCTCCTGACCGCGGACGTCCGTCGCGCGGGGGAAGCGCTGGAGGACGCGGCCGCGGGGATCGCGGACGAGGTCATCGAGCCCCTCGCGCGGCCGCTGATCCCTTGACACAGCGGCAGCCGGGGTGCTTTGCCCCGCGCGGACCCCACAAACCGGCAGGATCACCCATGCTCGACCGATCCACCCTCTTCGATCTCCTCTGCGCGTCCCCACACGGGGGCTGGACTCTCCGCGCGCTCCAGGAACAGACCGACGCCGGCCCCCATCGGGTCGGTCCCATGCTCGAGGACCTCCGCGCGCTCGGGCTCCTGGACGTGGACCCCCTGGCGGAGCCGGGGCGGTACCGAGCCACCCCCTGGGCGAGGGCGCAAGCAGAGCCCATCCGTGCGCTCCTGGAGGACGCGCTGCCGGGGATCTGGGACAACACGTCGCTAAGGACCCACCGAGGCAGCGTGGAGCAGGTGCTCCGGCAGAACCTGGGCTGCATCCTGGTCTACGCGAACGACGGCACCCGGCGCGGGGATCTGGACTTCAAAGGACATCGAGATCCCTATGGCAGGGCGGGCTGGCTCGACGGGGCGACGTTGGACGTCCACGCACCGAGCGCTGAGGAGTTCACAAAGATCCAGTCGATCCTGGAGGACTTAGCGGTCCGTCGCGGGCTCCGGATCCCCGGGGAGAGCTACCGAAACGAGCGGAAAGGCGCGGACACTCCGATCTTCGAGGTCCGGGACGGCATCCACCTGCGCTTCCGACCGGTGGACGACTCATCGGGGACGCCCCTCCGGGATCCCGAGACCGGCGCTACGGGGGCCCCGCCAGAGACCCGCCGCCAGGCGCTCCGGCGGGAACTCCAGCAGGCCCTGGACCAGGCCCTCGGGGCCGGGTGGCCCGTACGGGCCACCCCGGGCCTCACCACCATGGATATCTTTCCTTCTGCGCACACCAAGGCCCTGGCGCGGGACCACCTCCTCGCTGGCGAAGAGTTCGGTGAGCGCCGCCAAGTGGTGGTGTTTGCGGACCGCTGGGACGGCAACGACGGGCCACTCCTAACGACCCCGTTGCCCCGAAGCGAGGACCGCTTCCTGGTCCTGTCCGTGGCAAAGGAAGAAGCCCCGCTCCTCGTCCGAGCCGAGCAGGGTCTCGTAGCGGGGGGGGGTCGGCTTCGGTCACGTCGGGTCGGGAGCAGCGTTGACCGAGGCCTTCCTTAGGCGCCTTCTGGTCCTGCGGCGGAAGGGGCGCGCTCACTCGGACGCGCTGGCCCGTGCGCTCAAGGAGCACCAGCGCTCCATGTCCGGTCCCGTGAACGAGACCGCGGCCAGGAGCATAGACCAAGACTGGAATATCGACGCGCCCGTCACCCTCGCCTTTGACATCGACGGGACCCTCAACCCCTCTGGCCGCCCAGGCCGACTGTGGTGCCGACTGTGTGACGAAATGCGCCCCCCTCGGGAGCGGCTCCGAGTACGCCTCTTGCATGAACGCCTGCATGGATGACTGCCTCATCAACGATCCCGCTCCTGTTCCGCCGGTGCCGGAGCCGACGCCGGCCGAGCCTCCGACGCCTTCCACGGGGACGACGCCGTCAAACCCGTAGCCAGTTCCAGGCGCCGTCGTTACTCCCCCTCCTTCTTGATCCCAGGGAACACTTTCAGGATCGCCTTCCTTGCAATGCCCCCCCCTTGCCTCCCCCTCCCTCCAAAAGCCCGCCTGGGGCATCTGTGTCGCTCACAAGAATATGTGCAACGTGCTTCCGGTGTCGGGGTCAACGGTGCTATCCTTGCTCCTTCGATACCTGGAGCACCCGCCTGCCATGGGTGCTTGATAGAACACGAAGGGAGGGGCGGCATGGCGAGGAAGAACACGGGGCGAATACTGGCTGAGGAACTCCACCGGATCCTCGAGGAGTATGGGAGCCTGGACGATGAGATCAGGATGCTGGTCGATGAGCGGAAACGTCTGGCGACCCTGGCCCACAAGCTGTTGCAGATCCTGCGGACGGTCGCCAGGGAGAGGGTCGTCGAGAGGCTGATCGCGGAGTTCGGGCTGGCAGAGATGATCGCCCGGCTGCCCGGTGTGCCGGGACGCAAGCCTGCGGCACCCGTCAAGGCGAAGCGTGTGAAACGTCAGCCGATAGCCGCTCCTGAGCCGCCGGCTCAGGCAGAGCCGTCAGAGGTCCTGGCAAAGGGCACTCCGGTCAAGATGCTCGCCGGCCTGTACAAGGACTGGACCGGGTTCATCCGCCTGATCAGCGTGAAAGGGTCGAGGGTCACCTACGCTGTCACCCTGACCGGCCCGGAGGGGAAGACGGCCCGCACCCAGGTAACCCCCAGCAGTACGGGGAAGAAGTGGGTCGTGGAGGGGGCTCCCGTCAAGTCCGGGAAGGGGCAGAAGCCAGTGTTACGGAAGGGGGCTGCTAAGAAAAAGGCCGCTGGGAAGAAGGGCAAGAACCCGAAGGCGTAGCGACTGCCTGGAGAGGTCTCCTGCCTGGGGCCCATCCGGGCGTCCCTTACT
>CAYOTU010000164.1:0-8025 GCA_964406905.1 uncultured Myxococcales bacterium
CCGTTTTCGGTCGCCGATGCATCCACGCTGCCAGCACCTGCTTCCCTCAACGTACGCAACGGTACGCCTCACTCAGCATGCACCAGCAGCGAGGCGCCTCGACACCCGAGAAACTGGGAAGTTATTCCTGCGCCGACCCTTACCTGACTGCCATTGGGCTCAGTCCGTGAGGACCTGGCCCGCGGGCGGGTCCACGAACCGCTGGGCGCGGTAGACTCCCCAGCGTTTGGGCAGGATCAGGTGCCAGACCTCGGTCCCGGCCTGGTTGACCTCAATGATGTGGGAGCGCTTCTCCGCGTCCCACCGGCCGAAGACGATCAGGGTGTCGCCGTTGGGGAGACGATCCGAATCCCCCCAGACCGGCGCGTAGATGTCAGGCTGGGGCCGGTACTCCCAGACCTTCTTTGCGGTCATGGTCTCGAGGTCGTAGGAGAACTCCAGGGCCCGGCTCCACTCCCGGTCGACGTGGAGGCCGTTGTCAAAGAGCAGGATCGTCCCGTCCGGGGTGATCTCCGGCGCGTGCTGGTGGAAGAAGTCCATGTCCGAATTGAACGCGAAGTCCCCTGCCTGGCCCAGGGCCCAGAGGAGCTCCCCCTCGGGGTAGCTTATCTTGAAGAGGGTGTTCTGCTGGCGACTCGACAGGATCAGCGCGTCCCCGCCGGGGAAGACATCGATGGTGTTCAGGTGGGACCAGTCCTTCCCGATCACCGGTGGCTCCCAATGCTCGCAGAGGACCCACTCCCAGACGCGGGTGTGGCTCTCGAGATCGTGCTCGACCATGACCTGGACGTCGTAGCCCCAGCCGCATCCGTCCTTATAGGTAGTCAGCCCGAAGTAGCGCCCGCTCTTTCCCGGGACGGGCAGAAATTCGTGGTGATTGAAGTAGTCCCCCTCCCAGAGGATGTGGCCCTCCCAGTCGATGATCGACGACATGTCTTTTTTGCTGACCCCGCCGATGGAGATCCCCTGAGCCGTGGCGCGAAGGTCCGTGTCCAGGCCCGTGAAGGGACCCGAGCGCTGGTGGAACCAGCGGTAGCGGCCCTTGCTGTCCACCAGGACGATGTAGAGCGGCACGTTGTCGAAGGTGTTGGACAGGTTGAACAGGGTCCAGCCCGGCTGGACCACATCCAGCGCGCCGATCTTGAGCTCCGGCGCTGGGAGGTTCTCGGGGAGGGGGCCCGCGGTGAAGGTCACGGCCTCGCTGTCCTCGCTGCCGTTCCCTCCTGTGGAGGTGGCGGTGAAGGTGCAGGCAGCGCCGTCGAAGAGTCCCATGACGAAGACGCTGTGCTCCTTGCGGGTCCCTTCTGAGGTGATGAGGGCCTCATACTCCTCGCCGCAGTCCACGGCCACGGCTGAGGACGCATGGACGTTGGTCTTCCATTCCACGTACGCGGCCAGGGTGTTGGCCGGATGCGCGATCACCAGGAGGTCCGAGATCTCGACAGGCACGTCGGGGATGTCGGCTGAGATGTCGACGGTGGCGTCCGCACCCGCCTGGGTGTCCACGGCCAGCGTCCCTGAATCTCCGCCGCCGCAGCACGCAATTGGCAGAAGTAGAGCGATGAAAATCAGACAGCTGTTCCTGCACCGGTTCACGGAGCCTCCTCTGGAGCTGATGGTCGTTGACCGGTGACCCGATCCCGTTTCGTCGCTGGGAGCGCTCCGGCCGCGAGGCCGAAGGCCACGCCAGCGACCATGCCGACGAGGATCTGCCAATGGAGCTGGCGGTACCAGGCGCGACTGCTCATGCGCGGTCTCCCTCGATGTCGTCAGGCCGGACCGGCGCGCCCGTGGCCACGGATCGCTTGGCGGCCAAGCCCAGGATCAGCGCCTGCCGCGCGTCCTCGCCGCCTGCCGGAGGTGTCGTGTCCCCGACCATGGCCTCCACGAACGCTCGGATTTCGGCTTCGTAGGAAGCCAGGTAGCGGGTCATGAAGAAATGATGGGGCAGGGGGGCCGAGGTCCCCGCGCCGGTGGTGAGCAGGACCTCGTCGGGCGCGTGGTTACGGTTCCGGATCATGCCCAGGGAGCCGTGGACCTCGGCCCGCTGGTCGTAGCCGTAGGCAGCGCGGCGGCTGTTGTCGATGGCCCCGATAGCGCCCCCCTCGAAGCGAAGGGAGAGGAGCGCTGTGTCCACGTCGCCCGAGTCGCCAATGGCCGGATCCACCATGACCCCCGCTGTGACGTGGACCTCGGTTACCTCCCGGCCCATGAGGAAGCGGGCCATGTCCAGATCGTGGACCGTCATGTCCAGGAACATGCCGCCGGACACAGCGACGTAGGACGGGGGCGGCGGCGCGGGGTCTCGACTTGTGATGCGCAGGATCTCCGGAATGCCGATCCCGCCAGCCGCGATGACCTCCTGCATCCTTGCGAAGTCCGGTTCGAACCGGCGGTTGAACCCGACCTGGAGCTTCACCCCCGAGCGGGCCACCACCGAGAGGACCTCGTCCAAGCGCTTGAGATCCAGGTCCAAGGGCTTCTCGCAGAAGATGTGCTTGCCTGCTCGGGCAGCCGCGATCACCTGATCAGCGTGCGCGTCGGTGCTCGAGCAGATCAGCACCGCGTCCACCGCTGGGTCCTGAAAGACGGCCGCAGCGTCGATGTCGGCTACCGGGATCTCCAGCTCCCGTGCCAAGGCTCTTGCCGCGTCCGGCAGCGGGTCCGCCACGCGGACGATCCGGGCTGAGGGGATGCGCGTCGCTATGGTCCGTCCGTGGACAGCGCCGATCCGGCCGGCTCCGATGAGCCCGACACGAACGATTCTCTCTACCATCCGAGGCCCTCCAGGAACGCCCGGTTGCGCCTGGCGCTCTCCAGCGGCGTGCCCATTCCGGGCAGCACGTCCTGCTCCACAACCACCCAGCCCGTGTACTCGTTCCGCCGCAGGCTGTCAGCGATGCTCGAAAAGCTCACCGCGCCCGCGCCCAGCTCCGGGAAAACCCCCTCCCGTACCAGGTCGAAGTAGTCCCACCCGGCACGTTCGGCCGCGGCCACCAAGCGGGGGTCGAAGTCCTTGAAGTGGACGTGGGGGATCCGGCCGGCGAAGCGCTCAAGCGCGTCCACCGGGTTCCCTCCGCCCAGCGCGTAATGACCCGTATCAAGGCAGAGGCCCACCCGGTCCGGCGTAGTAGAGTCCAGGAGACGGGCGATCTCGTCCGGGGTCTCGATCCAGCCGCCGCCGTGGTGGTGAAAAACCACGGGCAGTCCTGTCTCGTCCGTCACCTCAGCGGCCACCCGGTCTACGGCCTTCGCAAAGCGGCCACGGTCGTCGGGGCTCAAGCCGTCCGCGGGCGTGACGCGGCCTGCGCGGCCGCGGCGCCGGGGGTCAGCGCCGTTGTCGTCAGCGAGAATTACGAAGGGATGGTCTCCGACCGCGGCCAGGAGCCGAGCGATTGGAAGCGCGTCACGCCGTCCGCGCTGGACCGCGTCGGGTGCGGTCCAGGGCACGGGCACGAAAGCCCCCACAAGGTCGAGGCCATTCGCAGCCAGGAGCGCTGTCAGGGGTTCGGGTTCTGTGGGCAGGAGGCCCCAGTCGCCCAACTCGGTGCCCGTGTAGCCTGCGGCGGCCATCTCGGTGAGGATTTTTTTATCAAGAGATCCTGGGGTGGAGTCACGGCTCAGGTCGAACTCCAGCGCGCCCCAGGAGCAGGGAGCGTTCGCCACCCGCACGGTCATTAGATAACCTCGCCGTGATAGCAACGCTCGTCGTCCCGTCCCGCGTCGTGCGCGTCGCGGGCCGCGCGCACTGCGGGCATGTTGGAGACCTCGGCCACGGGGACATCCCACCAGGATTCATAGCCCGGCACCCGAGCCGAGCGGTCCGTCTCCACAACCACCACGGTGGTCACGGCCGCTGCTTGCACCTCGGGCCAGGCTTGGCGCAGCTCCGCTACGCTGCGGACCCGGAGGGTCTTCGCACCCAGGCTCCCCGCGTTGGCCTCAAAGTCCAGGGGCAGGACCGGGCCGTCCAGCTCGCCTTCCGGCCCCCGGTACCTGTACTTTGTCCCGAAGCCGTCCGAGCCCAGGCTGTTCGACAGGCCGCCGATGCTCGCGAAGCCGTGGTTGTCGATGAGGACCACGGTGAGCTTGATCCCCTCCTGAACAGCAGTAGCCAGGTCCGCGCTCATCATCAGGAAGGAGCCGTCGCCTACGATGACCACGACCTCCCTCTCCGGCGCCGCGAACTTATGTCCGATGCCGCCGGGGATCTCGTAGCCCATGCACGAGTAGCCGTACTCGACGTGATAGGCCAGGGGGTCAGCGATGCGCCAGAGCTTGTGCAGATCCCCAGGCGCGCTGCCTGCCGCGTTCACGATCACGTCCGTCGGGGCCATGAGATCGTTCAGCGCACAGAGTATCTCTCCCTGGCTGGGCAGGGGGCCGTGGCCGAGGTTGGCGATCCTGCTGACCTCGTTGTCCCATGCCTCCTGGAGCGCGGAGGTCCGCCGCCGCCACGCAGCGTCTACCGTGTGTGCTCCCAGGCTGACGGAGAGCGCGGCCAGGGACTCCCGCGCGTCCCCCACCACGGAGATCGCGTGGTTCTTGAAAGCGTCGAACTCCGCGACGTTGATGTTCACAAAGGTCAGGTCCGGATTCCGGAAGGCTGTGGTGGACCCTGTCGTGAAGTCTGAGTACCGGGTCCCGATCCCGAGGACGAGATCCGCCTCTTTCGCCAAAAGATTGGCCGCGCTGGTCCCGGTGACACCGACACCGCCCACGCTGCACGGATGCAGAGAGGGGATAGCGCCCTTGCCCGCCTGGGTCACCCCGACGGGGATCCCCATACGGCCGGCAAAGTCTGCCAGGGCCTCCATCGCATCGCTGTAGATGACCCCCCCCCCCGCTATGATCAGGGGGCGGTCGGCGCGCCTGATCGCGTCCGCTGCCCGCTGGACAGCGTCGCGGTCGGGGCGTGTACGCGCCACGTGCCACGTGCGCTCCTCGAAGAGGCCCGCTGGGAAGTCCCACGCCTCGGCCTGGACGTCTTGGGGCAAGGACAGGGTCACCGCTCCGCAGTGGATCGGGGAGGTGAGGATCCGCATTGCCTCGGGCAGCACGTAGATGAGCTGATCAGGCCGGTTGATCCTGTCCCAGTAGCGAGAGACGGGACGGAAGCAGTCGTTCACCGACAGATCCTGGCTCGACTCTGACTCAAGCTGCTGGAGCACCGGCGCGACGTTGCGTCGTGCGAAGATGTCCCCGGGGAGGAGGAGCACCGGCAGGCGGTTGATCGTCGCCAGGGCCGCGCCGGTGATCATGTTCGTCGCGCCGGGCCCGATGGACGAGGTGCAGGCCCACGCGCCCAGGCGGTTCTTCATCCGTGCGTAGCCCACGGCCATGTGGACCCCCGCCTGCTCGTTCTTGACCTGTATGTAGGGCAGCTCGGGGATTTCCTGGAGGGCTTGGCCGATGCCAGCGACGTTGCCGTGGCCGAAGATGCCCGCCACGCGGCCGAAGAACCGCTGACGCAGGCCGTCCCGTTCCACGTGTTGCGCTGCGAGGTATCGGATCAGGGCCTGGGCCGTGGTCATGCGCAGGGTCTTCATGTTTTCTCCTTCGGCCGCCAGCAAGCGGGCTCGGGCTCACGCAGCCAGGCGTGGGCCGCGGTGAACTCGGGGACGGTGTAGGGTCGCCCCCGCAAATGCCTGATTACCCAGACGTAGTACATCCCGTAGCCCGGCGCAGCTACCTGGGAGTGGTCGTTCAGGTCGAGGATCTCCACCGTGTCGAGAGCGCGGACCCTGACCACGTCCTCGCCCAACTCCGCGTGGCCGTACCCCCGGGGGTCTGTGAAACGATAGTGGTAGATCTCGGGCTGGGGATGGTGGTGGGGCGGATAGCTGGACCACCGTCCAGGGAAGTTGATTACCTCGCCCAGCACGAGGTTCGCGTCGCCGCGGTTCCGCTTATCGAAGATCGTGCGGACGATGCGGTAGGACGCGTCGTCCAGGCGGCCTTTGTCCCGATGTTCAGACTCGAGTATGGTCGCGGGGTCGAAGAGGATCGTGGGGAACTCGTTGTTACACGCTGTGCGGCAGACCACCAGCTCCAGGTCGGTCTCAGCGCGGATCGAGATCATGGCGCCAGGGCCGTGGTGCAGCGCGTGGGGATCCTCGTCAAAGAGGGAGGTCCGCCAGCAGGTCACATCTTGTCCGTCGAAGCGGAACCTGGCCGTACCGTCCATGAGGAGGAAGGCTTCCTCGCAGCCGTCGTCCCCCGTATGCTTCTCACCCGCGCGTAGGCGCAGGATGCCGAAGTCGATGCCAGTCTCCGTCCGTCCGGTGCCCGCTCCGGTGATCGGGTTCCAGCCCCAGTCAAATCCCGCAGGATGTCGGCTCAACCGCTCGTGCATCGCAACACCCCTCTACAAAAGATCAGGGTTGGGCAGCATGAAGTCCCGCACAACCGCCTGGAGGTCATGGTAAGCATCGATGAAGCCCCTGAGGGTGCGCGTCGTGGGGCCGAAGGCGTCGAAATCCTTGATTGCCAGGCCGTCGGGCTCCCAGGCCCGGCTGAAGTCCGGGAAGCGTCTGGTCAACTCCTTAATGACGGCCCCGTCCACGGGGACGTCGATCCGGGGCATCACCGGCAGGTCGGATGCGTTGAACCGGAGCTGCCAGCCGTGGGTAATGGTCATGACCCCGTCCGCACCGATGAGTTCGGTCCAGTGCAAATGGTGGCGGTACGCGGCCGAGAGGAGCCGGGCTCGGAATCCCCTCTCCTGGAAGATCTCGTAGGCCCGCTTGAAGACCGCCACGCCGGCCCAGGGGATCACCCCCGGGTCGACCACGAGGCCGTCGCGTTTCACGAGGACATTGAGCCAGTCCTCGACCCGTCCCACCATGATCGTACACACTGGGGCCATCTCATCCGTGTCATGCCCCGCAGCCTCCCGTCGCCGGAGGCCCCGCTCCATGGCCTCCGCGCAGGCCACGGCCTGCGCGACGGAGAAGCAGACCGTGGTGTTGACGCTCACCCCCTCGAAGGTCGCCTCCTCCACCGCGTCGATCCCCGCAGTCGTGGCAGGGACCTTGACCTGCATATTGGGTGCGAGGGATGCAAGGCGCCGCGCGTGCGCAGCCATGGCCGCGGAGTCTCTGTAGAGCTGCGGGTTGGTCTGCGCGCTGATCCGGCCCTTTAGGCCGCGCTCACGATCAAAGATCGGCCACAGCAGGGCCGCACCGTCCTTTGCCATCTTCTCGATGAGCCGCCAGGTCAGGGCCGCCTCGTCAGCCGTGGGGGCCTCCCGGATCATGGTGAAGATCCGGTCCCGCCAGCGGTCCATCTCCTTGTTCAAGACGTAGAGGACGATGTTGGGGTTGGTGGTCGCGCCCACCGCGCCGTGGGAAATAGCGTACTCCAATTCAGAGATGGCGCAGGAGTCGTTCCACCAGTCCGTCGGAGTCGTGGAGGCCATCTCATGGAGGGGGCTCTTGTAGGTCGTCATGGTTCTCTCCTTTGCATCAACCTCTTCATCGAACGTTCCTCCGCAGGACGATCCCTGCCAGGATACCTCATCCCGTTGCGGAATCAACGCTACGTGAGGGGCTTCAGCCCCAGATGTAGTTTGTGTTTTGTGGGAGGAACTGACAGCGTTCTTGCCAGTCGGGCCTCGGGGATCATATGGTCGACATCCAGAGTCGGGAGGTCGTATGCGGTTTCCGGGACAGCGAGTCGCCAAGTACTACTTTCCGGTGACGGGCAAGCACACCAACGTTGAGCCGTCCTTTGATGCTGGCGAGCGGCGCTGGTACGCGATGGGCCTGGATGAGGTCCTGGTGGACGTGGAGATCCACGGCTGCACCCGGGACCTCGTGCGGGAGTTGGGGTTGATCCCGGGGGAGTCGGTACAGCTCGCGCCCGACGCGCTGGAGCGCCTACTGGAGCGGGTGACCCGGCTGGGCCTCCCTCGGCGTTTCGTTGCGGGGGGCACTGTGGCCAATACCCTGGCCAACTTTACCCACCTCTCCGGGGAGCCTGCTGTGCTTCTGGGCGCGATTCCGGATACGATTCACCCGGGGT
>CAYOTU010000165.1:0-6178 GCA_964406905.1 uncultured Myxococcales bacterium
GGGATAGGACCCCAGCGCTTCGAAGGTATCGACCCCGGTGGTGCTTAGTCAACTGGTATGTAGCAGTTGACATCGGCGCCGTAATTTCGGACGGTCGTTCCGGAACCAGGAGGTGTCGAATGCGCCGGTCCTTCTTTTTTGCCGCAGTCACTCTTGCATTCATGGGATTCGCCGCATGCGAGGGACCACCGGCGCAAGGCCTGCGCCAGGCCCTGGAGATAGGTGGCCCCCGGGTGGTATTCGACCTGGACGCAGAGCCCCTGCCCGAGATCCCCTTCCCCAACGACCTGGCGACACGCTTTGACCCGACGAGTCCCACGGGGCGCCGGATCAACGTGACCCTCGACGCGAACACCCAGGCGGAGCGTGACCTGAGGGCCAAGGTCAACGAGCTAGACGGCTTCGGGGTCTTCCAGCCGATCACCGTTTCCTTCGACGCGCGCCTGGACCTGGGGAACATCCGGGACCGCCATGCCACCAACCACGATTTCGGGGACGACGCGATCTACCTCTTGAATGTGGACCGTGATTCCGAAGGCTTCGGCGAGGCGATCCCCCTCGACGCGGGCCAGGGGAACTTTCCTTTCGGCATGGAGTGGCCCCAGCAGTACTGGGACTTTGACGAGCATGATGACTCCCTCAACCTGATCTTCGAGACCCACGACGAGGACAAGAACGGTAATGGCGTCCTGGACCCCTACGAAGACATCGACTTCGACGGTGTCCTGGACAAGCCCAACACCTGGTCCGGGGAGCCCCCGCCATTGATTACCGCTGAGAATGTCCACGATTGGCTCGGCCGGGATGATCGGCCCGTGGACGATCTGGTCACCTTCTACGAGATGGAGACCAACACCCTGGTGCTCTGGCCCGTGGTCCCTCTGCGCGAGGCCACTACATACGCGGTGGTACTGACTAAGGACCTCGTGGACGAGCAGGGACAAGCTGTCCGCTCCCCGTTCAAGTACGTCAACCACCTGCGCCAGAACGAGGCCCTCGCCCCTCTCGGGACGGTCTTGAAGGGCGAGACCATCGGTCGGAGTCTCGACGATGTGGCTTTCGCGTGGAGCTTCACCACCCAGACCGTGGGACGGGAGATGGAGGCGATCCGGGCCGGGATCTACGGCCACGGGCCCTTCGCCGAGTTGGCCGCGGTCTACCCGGCGGACCTCTCGGCAAAGCCGGTCCACGGGCATAACGACGACGGGACCCCGTCGGAGCACCCCTTCGCACTTTACTACGAGAATCTCGGGCCCCTCATCGACCTCATCGCGGAGCCTGTGCTCGGGTACGCGGCAGAGACCTCCGCGGCCCTCTCCCTTGAGTCGGAGTTCGTGGACTACTTTGTCCTCGGCAAGTTCACCGCGCCCAACCTCCTCGTGGACAGCGACGGCATCGCCACGGAGATGTACCCTGCGGACGATGACGAGAGCTTCCGCCTGGACTTTCAGCACGGGACCCTCGCCCACGGCCCCGGCGCAGTGGATTTTATCTGCGCGATCCCCGAGACCACAGCGGAGCACAAGCCGCCGTTCCCCGTGGTGATCTACGGCCACGGCTTCTCCGGCGCGTCCTTTGAGCTTTTTGGCTTCGCTGGCCGCTTCGCGCAGTTCGGCTACGCTTCCTGCGCGCTGGAGGCCCCGGGCCACGGCATGGCCCTGCCCTCGGACGAGGACATCGACTACGCGGCCCTGATCAAGGACATGCTGGCGATGATGCCCATGGACCTGTTGACCTTCTACACCTCCTATGAGACCGGGCGGATCCGGGATCTCGACAACGACGGGCTGCGGACGTCCTTTGACAACGGCGGCGACTTCTGGTCCTACGATCTCTTCCACATGCGGGACATGGTGCGCCAGGCCGCGGTGGACCACATGCAGTTTATCCGTGTTCTCCGCTCCCTCGGGGAGTTCACCTGGGACGCGGACGTGGACATGGACGGCAAGGCCGACGATCTCATGGGGGACTGGAACGGCGACGGGGTCGTGGACATCGGCGGTCCGAATAATACCGCGTACCCGGTCTGGGGGCAGTCCATGGGCGGCACCCTTGCCATGATGCTTGCAGGGGTCGAGGGCTGCGTGGACGCTGCCGTTCCGGTCTCCGGCGGCGCCGCGCTCCTACACGTAGGGATCCGTTCCACCAACCCCGGTGTGCCCGAGGCGGTCTTCATGCCTATGCTGGGCCCGTTCGTGGTCTTTACACCCCAGCAGGACGACGCGGATACGGTGGAGATAGCGTTTATGATCAACCACCTGCACAGGGAGAATCGGGAGGATCAGGTACCCCGGGCCCACTACTATCCGATGCTCAGGACCACGGAGATCGCGCCGGGGGACCGGGTGATCGTCCGGAACCTGGACAACGGCGAGGAGGCGTGGGCCTTCCGGCATGAGGATGGTTCCGGCTTCCGGATCTCGCTGGCCTGCGACGCTGTCTCCGCGGTGGAGAAGCGGCCCCTCTTGGGCCTCCAGGACGGGGACACCCTCCCGGTGCCGGTGTCCTGCGCGCCCGGGACCTGGACCATAGAAGAGGTGGCCGTCGAAGAGGGTGACGAGGAGGAGACCTTTGAGCGGCTCACCTGCGACGAGCCGGACCTGGCGCGCTCCCTGCTTTTCGGGGATCGCATTCAGATCGAGGTCCTCGACGGCTGGGACGGCCCCACCAAGGCGGTCATCGACACGTTTGGAATGGACGCTGAGTACGAGGGAGCGATTTTCCCAGCGGGTGCGCCCCTCGTGGCGATGGGCACCGGGCTGGGGCGTCCGCGCAACACCCCTGACTTCCGCAGTCTTCTGGGCTTCGCCTCGATGATTGTCACCCGGGGGGATCCGTTGGCCTACGCGCGGTACCAGCGTCGCGGTGAGCGCCTGGACTTCTCCTACGATCCCGGCGCCGCGGAGCAGGCGAACATCATCGTCTACCACACCATCGGCGATCCCAATGTTCCCCTGGTGACCAGCACGACCTATGCCCGGGCTCTGGGCGTCCTGGACCATCAGCCCGGGACCCTCGCCGACGTCTCCAAGAACGACAGGCTCATTGAGGCCCATGCGATGGAGGGGGTTGAGGGCTTCTGGCGGTACCTGAGCACCGAGTGGGACGTGTCCGAATGGGAGGAAAACGACAACGGCCTCCTCATCGATCTGCGCTGGCCGTTGCAGCTCGTGCCCTACATCGAGGAGGATCCGACCCTGATGATGCCTTGCCACTCCGATCCCGATAACCTGGATGAAGGAGTCAACGAGTTCGGGGAGACCACGGTGGGCAGCCCGGTGCGCGCCACTGCAATATGGGACGAGGCGGCGGGCGAGATGAAGCCGGTGGAGATGCCGGCAAGCGGCGATCTCCAGAACCCGGGCGGCATCATGGCCCTGCGCCTGCCGTACTACGTGCCCCTGGGCGCGCACGGCATCGAGCCGTCCAACCCCTCACGGGAGTTCAACATCAACAACTACGTAGAGAACCAGATGGCAGTCTTCATGACGAGCCACGGCACCCGGCTGGTGGACGATCCCTGCCTCGAAGATGCGAGCTGCGAGTTTTTGCCCGAGACGCTGCGCAAGGTCTACGAGGACATGCGCTAGGGGCATCGACCCCCACGCCTCCGCCCACCGCGGCGTCATCCTTCGCCCCATGCCATGGGGGCTAACCCGATCCCAGTCGGGAGCCTGCGACCGTGGATTCCCCCGACCCCACCGGCCGCTCTCCACTCGAATCACAGTTTTCTCCCGAACCAGTGGGTGCGGGAAAGTGGACGTACAAAACAAGAAAGGGCACCGGGCTTCGCCCCTGGGCACCGGGCCTTCGGCCCTGGGTAACTCATCGCTACCAACTGGTTTGCATCACACCCGGAAGGGATTCAACAAGGCGATCCCGCAGCCGGAGAAGTCCTTTTCGTTGCGTGTGACAAGGGTGAGGCCGTTCACGGCAGCGGTGGCCGCGATGAGCATATCTGCTTGGGTTCTGGTGTTGCCGGAGCCCTGCAACTGGCCCCGTAGCCGGCCGGACAGCCGGGCGATCTCATCTGTCACAGGGAGGATGTCACACATCTCATCGAGGAACGATCGGAGCCACTGTTCCATCGCGGGGTTGGGCTTCCACGACAAACCGAAGCTCAATTCGTCCACCGTGATTGCGCTCAGTTTGAGGCGATGGCATCCCGAAGCCCAGTTGATGACCCCAACGTTGGGGCGAGGCCGGGCCAGTTCGCTGATGATGTTCGTGTCAGTCAGGTAGTTCATCAAGCATCTCCGCGAAAGCGTTGGGCCGGTCGGAGCGCTCAGGAAATACCATCCCCCCTTCACAGATGGCGCGTAGCTCAGAGAAAGCGTCCTCAACGGACCGCGAGTTTCGCCGATGGAGCCAATCAAGGAATTCCTGGAAGGTATCGGGATCTACTACGGCCGCGACGTGTTCATGCCGCCTGAAGACCAATTGGGGCGCAGTCTTGGCTTGTTTTAGCAGTTCGGAAAACGATCTCCTCGCTTCTGCCACTGTCCAGTCCATGGCCGTGCCTCTCTTGTACAAATCTCATGTTCATTATGTACAGGAGTCGGGTACGTGTCAAGAGCGGGAGGGGCTTCAACTCCTCTCAGCCCTGCGCAGGCGCTCCACGACGCCTCGGGAGCCGTCCACCCTGACCCGGTCGCCGGTTTGCAGGAGCTCTGTGCCCCGCTTTACGTTGACCACTGTCGGGATCCCGTACTCACGCGCGACCACGCAGGAATGTGAGAGGGGACCGCCGAGGTCGGTGACCACCCCCGCTGCCAGCAGGAAGAGGGGTGTCCAGCCCACGTCGGTGTAGGGCGCAACCAGGATGTCACCGGCCTGGAGGTTGGCCCGGTCCGCGGCCTCGCGGATTACGCAGGCCCGGCCTACTGCTACTCCGGAGCTCCCTGACAGCCCTTCGAGCACCAGACCGCCGTTGTTCGGTTTTACGTCGGTTTCCTCCGGCGCTGGACGGGGGAGAACCCGGCCCCGCTCCAGGACAAACCAGTCCGGCGGATCCGAGATCCCCAGGAAGACCTGGTGCTCCAGGCGCCTGGCCTCCACCCGTACGCCCAGATCCGGGTCGTCCCGACGGTCCAGGACCCCGACCATCTCGTCGAGGCTCATGAGGAAGATGTCCTCTGCCGCGGGGAGGCGGCCGTCCGCTGCCATGCGTTGTCCGACCTCCAGGGCCAGGCGCCGGTAGAAGGCCATGGTGTGGACCACGTCGCTACGCAGGGCCTCCCGGGTCCGTGCAGTGCGTTGGGAAGTTCGCAGGAGCCGCAGGAAGAAGGTCCGGGTGCCCCGGGGAAGGCGATCCAGGACCTGTCGGGTGGCCTCCTCCCTGGCCCTCTGGCGCTTAGCCACCAGCTCGTCGGGGTCGGGGAGGTGCGCCGCTGCCAGGTACGCGCCGAGGACGCCCAGGGGAAACGTGGGGTCCTCCTTCCAGCGGGGGACTGACAGCTCGGCTTCCCGGATCGCCCGGTGGCCGTGGCTCGCAAGGAACGCGTCGAAGGCCGCGGCCAGAGCCCGCCCCGTCGCATCGGCCTGGAGGGCCTCGGGTAGCTCAGCGACGGGCGTCTCCGTGATCATCTTGCGGAGGGCTGGCTCTTGGGCCACGCGACGGGCCATGCGCAGGAGGTCCAGGCCCGGCTCCGCACTTCGCAGCCCGGAGAGCCCTGAGTAGAGCTGCTTCTCCAGGGCCTGCCCTTCGTCCCCGAGGGTTGCACGGAGCATCCCCGCCGTAAGCACGTAGCTCATCAGGAAGTGGCTGCTTACCTCCATCAGAAGGGTCCCCGTGTGGTTGAACACCTCCTCGACCCGATCGAACCAGCTCTTCAGCTCCCTGACCTCAAGGCGGTCCAGGGGGGTGCGGTCGAAGCGCTCCCTGAACGCGCGGAACCGGGGCGCCCAGGTGGCGACCCGGGCCGGGGCAGTGGCCTGGCTGGCCAGGAGCCTCGCAGCGGTAGCGGGGAGACGCATCAGGAAAGCGGCTGGGCTCATGCACCGGTAGGTCCCCGTCAGCTCCTCGATGCCTCCTCCTCCTCCTGCCTTCAGAAGGGCAGCGGGGGACAGCATCGGGATCTGTGAAGCCACGGATACGAACTCCGAGAGGTTGAGGAAGACCCGACCATGGATAGCGCCCATGAGGCCGTACTCTTTGGGTACGGTGCACCCCATGCCC
>CAYOTU010000165.1:6188-8019 GCA_964406905.1 uncultured Myxococcales bacterium
CGAACGCGTGCTCGAAACCACGCCGGGAGAAGGCCCGAATGATCGACCAGGTGAAGGGCGTGCCCACACCGGGGAGGGCCTCCCCCACGTTGACGTTGGACCAGACCGAGCGCCCCGTACCCGACCCGTTGCGGCCGGTGATGGGCCGGGTCTGGAGCAGGTAGATCCGGTCTTTCCACAGTGCCCACTCAATATCCTGGGGGGTGCCGACCCGGGCCTCGACCCGCAGTCCCAGGGTAGCGATCTTTCGGATCATGGCCGGGTCCAGGGTGGGTCGCCGTCTGACGTGGGCCGGCTGGGCCCGCTCCGTCAATCCTCCGCCAGACGCCGGTGCCAGGATTGATGGCTTCTCCGCGATTTGCTCCCGCAGGACTTTGCCGTCCCGGTCCAGGAACCAGGTGTCCACCGCCCGTCCGGAGACCACGGTTTCCCCGAGGCCAGGGCTGGCGCTGAGGAGCATCTCCTCCGCGACCATGGGGTTCTCGGTGAAGAGCACCCCCGCCGCGGTCGCGGGTACCAACTGCTGCACCACCACGGCCATCTCTGGATTTCTATTTTTAGAGGTAGCGCCCGCACGGTACAGGATCGACTCCGTTGAAAAGAGAGACGCCCAGCAGCGCCGGATCGCGTCCAGGACCGCGTCAGGGGATGAGATGCCCAGGACGGTCTTGTTCTGCCCCGCCATGGATCGCTCCTGCTGGTCCTCCTCTGTGGCGGAGGAGCGAGCGGCCAGCCCTGTGCCCACCATGGAAAGGAGGCCCGTGGCCGCATCCCGGATCTCACGTTCGAGTCGTGGCGGGAAGGGGAGGGTGAGGATCCGTTCCACCAGATCTCCACCGCCGGGGTTGCGGGTCCAGAGCCGGGTGGCCTCTCGGAAGGCCCGGGTGGTGACGCAGAAGCCCGCTGGCACATCGAAGCCCAGGCGGATCAGGGTGTCGAGGTTCTCGCCCTTGCCGCCGATCTCCGCGGCGGTCCAATTACCTGTGCCGATCAGGGGCACGATGCGCGGTAGCATGGGGCGGTCAGACATGATCCCTCCGGGTGGTCTCTATGTACCACGTAGAATGCAGCCGTCGCCAACGGATTTGCATCCAGCGGGGCCAGGGGTGAGAATGCCAGAGATAGTTTCTTCTACAAAGGATTCGAGCGATGCTTTTTACGTCCGTCTTTGCCTTCCTGCTCCTGACCGGCCCCGCTGATGACACTGCGACCGTTGATTTCACTGCGGAGATTCCCGACATGGTGTCCGCACTCCCAGCAGGCGGCTGTACCGGGATCCCTACGGCCCTTGTTCCGGGGCGCAACCCGCGCTTCCTCCCTGACGGACGCAGGGTGATCTTCGAGGTCGGTGCGGTCGGTGCGGCGGACCTCCACATTCTGGATTTCGACTCCGGTGCGGTGACTCCATTGGTGGTCGGCCCCGGAGATGACTGCGACGCGGACCCGAGCCCGGACGGAACCAGCGTGGTTTTTTCCAGTAATCGGAAGGGGACCTATGACATCTGGATCGTCCCGCTGACCGGCGGGGAGCCGGTCCGATTGACGGACGAAAAAACCGACGAGCGCCGGCCACGGTGGAGTCCCGTTCCATTCCGGCTCCTCGGGGTCCATCCCGACGGCTGCGGTGGGCCTTACACCTCCCTGATGGACGACTACGGGAAGATCCTGTACGAGCGCCGGAGCGGGGACGTTGTCGACGCGCTCTGGATCAGCGACAACGGCCTCCACCGCGGGCCGGTGGGCAAGGGTTGCGCGGCGCCTTCCTGGTTCCCCTGGGGCCGGGGGATCCTGATGAACTGCGAGGGCCGGGTCGTGGCCCTGGAGACAGCGC
>CAYOTU010000166.1:0-8000 GCA_964406905.1 uncultured Myxococcales bacterium
CACCGCGATACGCTGCCTCCGGTAGCGCCATAGCAGCCAGGAGCCCAACGCGACGAGCAGCAGCTTCACCGTGACAAAGATAATGGGATGGATCCCGAGGAGGAGATCCATCAAGGGGTTGGTCTCCCAGGAGTCACCGCCCACCACCCAGTAGACGGTGAACACCGCGTCCGCTGCGTTGAGCAGGAAGACGAGGCCGATGATCACCTTGAGCCAACCGAACTGACGCTCTGTCCCGACCTTCATGTCACAAACTCCCGTCGAGCCCATAATCGCAACGCTTGTTCGCCAAGTCAACGTCGCGCGTTCGGCTTGTCCTCAACGCCCACATAGGGGATCATAGGTCACGATCAAGGGAGGTCCTGATGGAGTGGTATGAGCACCCCCTGCTGGCCGCGGTCCCTCGCGCTGTCCGTTCCAAGCTACCCCTGGCCGCGGCTTCCTTCAAATCCGGCGACGTGATCCACGCGGCCGGACAGGTGGTGGACCGGGTCCACTTCGTGCTCCTGGGCACGATCAATCTGCTCCACAAGGATTTGACCCTGGGGGTAAAGTCCGTGGTGGAGATGGCGGGGCCTGGGCATTTGGTGGGCGCGCTGACCGAACGCGGGACCACCGCTGTGGCCAGGCACGAGGCCACAGCAGCGGACGCTGTACGCACTGCGACCCTGACCCTGGAGGCCTTCCAGGACCTCCTCCTGGAGTCGCCCCCCTTTACCATGGCCTTCATCCGCTACAACGAGCTGCGCCGGGAGCTGATGGAGGAGCGGACCATCGCCGCGGGGAAGATAAACATCGAATCCGTACGGGTGAACAACGACCTGATCCGGCGAGTCACGATCTCCTATGTGCTCTCCCACCGGGTGATCCCTGTGGCCATGGAGTCCGGTACTGCCACCGTCGCTATCGTGGACGCTGACCTCGCCAAGGTGGAACTCGACATGAAACGCCTCCTGGGCGCCACCCGGGTCGTCCCTCTGAAGATCTCCCAGAAGCAGTTCGACGAGTTCCAGCGACGGCACCTGGGCATGGACCTCGCTGCCACATCCACAGGAGATGAAATCGGTTGGTACAGGGAGGTCAAGGGCCGCCAGTACCATGTCGTCTATGAGAACCCCTACGAGTCCCTCCTGGAAAAGGCCAAGGGCAAGGACCTGGAGATCGACGGCGCCGCTGTGGTGCGGCTATCCGACAAAATCCTCGGCGAGGCCCTGGACCTGGACGCGAGCGACATCCACTTCGAGCCCTTCCCCGACGGAATGGATGTGCGCTTCCGCATCGACGGGGAGTTGGTGGCCCGCCCGGAAAAAGTGCGCAAGGACCACCTCGCGGCCATGCTCTCCCGCCTCAAGGTCCTGGCGGGCATGGACATCGCGGAGCGGCGAAAGCCCCAGGACGGCCGCGCCACCGCTGTGTGCAACAAGCGCAAGGTGGACCTGAGGATCTCCACGGTCCCCACCCGCTTCGGCGAGAAAATCGTGATCCGGATCCTTGACCCGGTGTCCCGCCTCATGGACCTGAAGTCCCTGGTGGTGAGCAAGGAGGTCCTGGACAGCATCCTTTGGATGGCCGAACGGCCTTACGGGATGATCCTGGTCTGCGGCCCCACGGGATCTGGTAAGACCACCACGATCTACAGCCTCCTCATGCGCAAGAAAGACCAACCAGTGAACATCGTCACCATCGAGGACCCCATCGAGTACATCCTCGCGGGGATCACCCAGGTCCAGCGCAACCCAGCCGTGGGACTGGACTTCCCCCACGCTGTCCGCGCTTTCCTGCGCCAGGACCCCGACGTTATCCTGGTGGGAGAGACCAGGGACCCGGAAACTGCCAAGGCCTCCCTGGAGGCGGGACTGACAGGGCATCTGGTCCTCACCACGATCCACGCGGGCAACGTCTTCGCGTCCCTTTACCGCCTCTCTGAGATGGGCATCGACCCATTCATCATCGCCAACTCCGTGGTGGGCCTGATCTCTCAGCGCCTGGTGCGCCGCGTCTGCCCTGCCTGCGCGCAGAACACTCCCTACCACCGCCGCCTCATTGAGCCCCTGGGTCTGCCCGGGATAGCGAAGCCCGACGGTGACTTCTACATGTTCCGCAAAGGCAAGGGCTGCGCTCTGTGCAACTACAAGGGCTATAAAGGGCGCATCGCTGTCTTCGAGACCTTGAGGGTCGTGGACGACTTCAAATACCTCCTCGCGGAGAACCGGCCCTTCTCTGAGACCCGAGCTGCGGCCCGGAAGCTCGGCATCTACCACTCCATGCGCCAGTACTCGTCACTTCTCCTTGCCGGCGGCCTCACCACCCCGGAGGAGGTCTCCAGGATCCTGTTCTACGAACGAGGGGAGGACCTCCCCGACCAGACCACGGAGGCCTGAAAGGACACACCACAGGCCGGGGCAATTTCAGATCGCGACGGCGATCGTTCCAGTAGCGCTAGGTGCCTCGGGGGACTCCGGTCTTCTTCGCGGCAGCACGCTGACTGCTTCCACCCCGACGAGCTTCATCAAAGTCACGCAGACACGAGGCAGCTTCGGCTCGTCCTCGACGAGAAGAGTTACGGTCTGGCTCGGGGGAAAAAGTGCGGTAGGATGGAGTCTGTGGGGACGCCGATCGAGGCCCTGCCCCTGGTGGGGACCGTGGATCACGTCGTCACCATCGAGCCGATCGAACAGCGACGTTGACACCCACTTCCCTGCCTCTGATACTCTGCGTGGAGGCAATTCACCGGTTTGAAAATTCCTGTCCAACGACGACTTCACTCGGAGGCGACGAACCAAATTGATGACTCCTGGGCACGGTGATTGACGCGCCTCACAGAGTCGGGGCGACCCGGGACGACGTGCCCCTGCCCCGCGCTTGGTTCCAGGTCATCTTTGCCCTCGCCCTCGTGGTGCGCGTCGCCGCATGGTTCGTCCACGGGCGCAGCCTGGCCTTCCTCAAATATCCCAGCGCCGCCCGGCTCCTCGCAGCAGGTACGCTGGACGGTGAACGGCTCCACGACTTCAGCCCTCTCTACCTCCAGGTCCACCGACTGTTCGCTGCCTTCGGGGTCGACTCCCTGGTCCCTGTCGTGCTGCTCCAGTGCCTCCTCGGCGCGCTCACCGTCGTCCTCGCTGCGCACCTCGCCGCCCGCTCCCTAGGGGCCCGGGCCGGACTCCTCGCTGGCCTCTTCCTGTCCCTTCAGTCGGACCTCGTGCTCTATGCCCAGGTCCTCGAACCCGAGCCCTTCCTCCTCTTCTTCACGGTCTTGGCTGTCAGCCTTCACGGACTCGGACAACCACGTCGTAGCCTGGGCGTCCTCGCCGCGGCAGGCCTCGCGGCAGGGCTCGCCGCTGCCACCCGGCCCACCGCGTGGCTCGTCCTCGTCCTCCTCCTGGCGGCAGAAGGGGCGGCCTTCTGGCGAGACCGGGACCGGGGGCGCGTCGCGGGAGCGGCAGCGTTGATCCTGGTCGCGCTCCTGGCCCAGGGGGTGACGGCCCGTTGGACCCTTCCGGACTCGGGGGGACTTGCCATGTCGCCTTGGCAGGTCCTTTACACAGGAAACAACCCCCAAGCGACGGGGTTGTGGCGCCACGACTTCCTAGTGAAGGATATGGAGGAGCAGCGCTCGGATGGGGGGCCGGATTGGGCCCACCAGGCCTTCCGGAATGTCGCCGCCGCCTCCGGGGCCACCGAGGACGACCCGGACCGCTACTGGCGGGACCAGGTCCTGGCCTTCTGGCGCCACTACCCTGGGCGGGCCCTCACCCTCGCTGGAGAGAAGCTCCTGGCGCTGGGCCAACACCACGACCCCGACGATATCGACACGGTGTTCCGCCTGCGGCGGCGCCTGGCCACCTGGCCCCTCCTGCCCGCTTGGCTCCTCGTTGGCCTCGGCCTCGCCGGCCTCGCCGTCGCCGGACGCGGGCTCTGTTGGTTCGCGGCCCTCGCCGGGACTCAGGCCGCGACCTGCGCTCTCTTCTTCGTCTCCTCCCGGTACCGCCTGCCCGTCCTGCTCTGGCTCGCCATTCCGGCGGCCGCCTGGCTGGCTCTCATCGCCTCTGCCCTCCAGCGAGGCCGCAGCCCCACGGACCGGGGTCGCCGTCTCCCCCGTCGGATCCTGGCAGGCATTCTGGCGGGGGCCCTCTCCTTGGGGCTCTTCGCAGCACCCCTCCCGCCGGGCCCCGGGGAGGCGCGACACATCCGGGAGATCCGAGATGTGCACCACATCTACGCCGAGGCGTGGCGACTCCAGGAGGACCATGATCTGCGAGGCGCCTCCGCGCTCCTGGGGGACTGCCTCGCCCGGGTCCCCTGGGAGCGCGGCCTCTTCCCGATCCCTGAGGTCCCATTCCCCACCCGAGCCCTGGCGACGGAGCGCCTGGATGCCGT
This sequence comes from uncultured Myxococcales bacterium, assembly GCA_964406905.1. Lineage (GTDB taxonomy): Bacteria > Myxococcota_A > UBA9042 > CAIXZC01 > CAIXZC01 > CAZNWW01. The sequence continues at coordinate 4,378 of CAYOTU010000166.1, forward strand.
CAGAGCCGACGCGGAGCTGTCGGGCGCTTCCTGGGATCGGCTGCGCCTCGCTGCCCTCCTCGAGTTGTCGGGCCTCGACGAGGAGGCCGTGCGTGAATACCGGGTGGCCGCGGAGCTTTGCTGGCGCCCCTCGGATCGGGACATGGAATACACCGCAGTGGTGGCGTGGGGTCGGCTGCTCCTGCGCGCCGGTAACGCTGCGGCGGCCGCGGGGATCTTCCGCCGCGCCGCGGACCTTCGGCCCGGCGCGCCCCGAGCGCTCCTCGGTCTGGCCATGGCGGCCCCCGAATCCGGGGCCCTGGATGATGCTCTCCTAGTCAACTCACGCCTGGAGGTCCTCTGTCTCCAGGGTCGGCTGCTCCTGGAGCTCGGTCGCCCTCGTGGGGCCGTCCCCCCCTTGGAAGAACTCGCCCATGCTCTGCCAGGGTTCGCTCGGGGCAGGCTCCTTCTTGCGACCGCGCTCTCCCGGACCGGACAACACCCCGCCGCAGTCCGGCACGCGCTGGAGGCTTACGAGGCGGCCCCCAACCTGCTGGATCCCGACTTCCCCTTTTCGGAGGTCTTCGGCCGAGCGGCTGCAGACCCTTCTGCCCCGCAGGCCGTGCGGCGCTATGCTGCGTGGTTTGCTGCCCGCGAGGGCCGTCTGGATGAGGCCATGGCCGCATGGAAACGAATCGAGCAGCGAGGCGAGCTAACCCCCGGCAGTCGGGGCCGTATCGGTGTGCTTCTCCTTCGCCACGGACGGGCAGGTCAAGCCCTGCCCGCCCTTGAGGCCGCGGTGGCGGAAGATCCTGCAGACCGGGTCGCATCGGAGGCTCTGGCAGCGGCCAGGCGCCGCCTTGATTCCAGGGAGTAGCTTGCGCTCAAGGCATCATCCATCGATGCCTTCGATGGAGAGAAACACGTTCGGGAAACACGTTCGGGGAAACACGTTCAGGACGGGGGACGCACTTGCCTCCATGACACTGGCGGCTTGGGCCGCAAGACCACGAAATCTGCTGTAACCGGAGTTCCGGGGGAGTTCAATCCCGGACGAGACGCACGGGTCTGTCCGCTTCATGCCCGCACATGCCACGACGAGGCCCTCGCGCATCCAAAGCCTCGAAGCCGAGGTCGTTGACACCCAGACTCCCTCCTCCGATACTCGCCGTGGAGGCCTGAAATCGAGATGAAACTTCCTGTCCACCCCAGACTTGAGCCGCACGCCCGCACAAGTTACATTCACGGGAGACCAAAAGAGGAGGAGGGGACTGTGGGGACAATAAGAACGATGGGCATGATGCTGTTGACGATGCTCCTCGCTGCGGGCCTTCTGACCACCTGCGTCACCGTGGAGGAACCCCCGTGCCCGCCCGTGACGATCACGGGGGGCGATGGAGAGTGCAGCACGTCCTGCCAGGAGTGCCCTGACCCGGAAGGGATGATTGGCCGGGTCTTCCGTATCAGCCGCCTGGAGATCGATGAGCCAGCGGCCTTCGCCAGCATCCTCAACGGAATCTGGAAATCAGACATCGACAGTCAGACCCTCAACATTCTGTTCTTCGTGACAGGCGCGGAGCGCTACGACGAGGAGTTGGCCGCGTTCACCCGCCTGGAGTTCATCGCTGGGCCGGCTTGGCGGAGCCCGAAGCTGCCCCTGGCCCTCTTCGACGAAGAGGGGGGGGCCACAGCGATGGAGCAGGTGGAGTCCTACTGCCACCTCGAAGGCCTGGCCACGAGCCTGGACGGAAAGCCCTACCCCGGCAAGCTCTGTGAGGTCAGATCCACTGAGGACACATCCCTCTACTTCCATTCGGGCCCCAAAGACACCCCCATGGTCTGCGCGCCGGCCAACTTCCCCGCCAACTCGATCCCCATCAAGAACCTCAAGGCGCGCCTGACCTTTAATGAGGACTGCTCCGAAATCAATAAAGCGCTCCTCGAGGGCTGCATCACGATCCCCGACGCGGACCACATCTGCATGTGCATCGGAGGCACCGGGAGCTGCCCCTACGTGAACGAGGACGGCCCTGTGTTCCTCGACACTGAGGAGGCGCGAGCCCCGTACCTCTGGCCCTACGGCTGGGCCGAGGAGATCAAGACAGCCGAAAACGGCGAAGAGGACGCCACAGAGACCACGAAGTACACGTACAAGATGTTCGACGACCAGAACACGGCCATCGAGGACGACGACAAGCGCAAGATCCTGGAGAGCTACTGCGAGAACCTCTGCGGCAACACATGGATTTCATTCGGCCAGGTGGTGAGCATGTTCAGCCTGAACCCAACCTGCCAGACCCCTGACGGGCAGCCCGGCTACCGACTCCAGGGCGTTTTCGACGCGATCACGGTTACGGATATGTTCAACCCGGTGCAGTCCGCGGACTGCACCAAGGAGTGAGCATCGTGACGCGGCGGAAACTGATGACGCTCCTCGTCCTGGCGGGGATGACCCTGGTCGTGGGGCCAGCCATGGCTGGGGGCTTCGAGGTCGGGGACCAGGGCGCGTGGGCCGCTGGCCGCGGGGGCGCGTTCCTCGTGAAGGCCTCGGATCTCTCGGCAATCGAGTACAACCCAGCGGGCCTCGCCCGCCTCCGGGGGACGCGGTTCTACTACAGCCACCGGGGCGTGCACCGGGACGTGTGGTACCATCGGGCCCGGACCCGGGACTGGTCCGACGCTACCTACGGAGCACCCAGGCGCGTGGGCTTCGACGCGGTCACCGACGCGGAGCCCTGGTTCCTTGCGGGATCCATGATCGCTGCCTCGTCTGACTTCGGCCTCGAAAACTGGGCCTTTGCCGTGGGGGTCTACGGGCCATCGGCCATAGGCAACGCAAAGTACCCCGAGGACGGCCCCCAGCGGTACATGCTCACGGAGATGGACGTTCTGATCCTGTACTACACTCTGTCCGCGGCCTGGAAGCACAAGGATCTCTTCGGCGTGGGCGTCAGCCTCCAGTGGGTGGACGTCCCGTCGATGTCCATTGAGCTGGTGGTGGACGGAAACATCGCGCCTAAGATGGTGGAGCCCGTGGAGAGCGACTACGACATGCGCGCCCGAATCTCCGGCTCGGACCGCGTCGGGGCCACCGCTATCGTAGGCGCGTGGGCAAAGCTCCACCCAAATGTGGAGGTCGGCCTCTCGGCCCGTGTGGTGCCGATTCCGATCGATCTGGACGCGCGGCTCTCGATCTCAGCGGAGAACCTCAACCTCGACGAGCCCCCGATCCTCACCAAGGACGGGGTCCCGAACGACAAGGTCCGCCTCAAGATGAACATGCCCGCTAAGTTCCGAGCCGGGGTGCGCTATGTCCAATGGGACGGAGACCGGGAGGTCTTCGACCTGGAGCTGGACCTCCACTACGACCTCTGGTCGATCATGAAGCGCTTCACCACGGACGTTGGGCTGTCAACAAATGTCGGCGGTGCGAAGGTAAACATCGACAAGATCCACATCGAGCGCAACTGGCAGGACACGGTCTCTGTGAAGCTGGGCGGCGACTGGAACGCTGTGCCAGACGTGCTCTGGCTGCGCGCTGGCTTCTTCTACGAGAGCCCTGCGATCCGCCACGGCTACGAGTACCTCGACGCGTTCAGCTTTCACCGCTTTTCGCCATCCACGGGGCTCACGGTGCGATTCTG
>CAYOTU010000167.1:0-7961 GCA_964406905.1 uncultured Myxococcales bacterium
GGGCGCTGCTCGGCCCCTGGAGCAGGGCTGTCAGGTCTCGCTCCCCCGCGCGTATCGGCGCGATGAGGGGCGCGGCTGCTGAAACCAGGATCAGGACGGCCAGGAACCCGACCGCTGGCCAGAGGAGGCGATTCTTCATGCGCGCCTCCCGCTCGCTGTGGCACCCTCGGCCGCGGCGCCCCGGGGATCCAACAAGAGGTAGAGGCCGTCCACGGCCCAGTTAATCGCCACGTAGATAGCTGCCACGACGATGACGCAGCCCTGAACCACCGGGTAATCCCGCACCTGAATCGCGTCGAGCATCAGGGTCCCGAGACCCGGCCGCGCGAAGACCTTCTCCGTAACGATGGTGCCGGTAAGGAGGGCCGCCAACTGAAGACCCAGGACCGTTGCCACGGGGATCATGGAATTACGCAGGACATGGCCAAGGAAGACCCGTCGCTCCGGGAGCCCCCGGGCTCGGGCCGCGGTGACGAACTCTGCGTGGACCACGTCCAGGAGGCTGGCGCGGATCATGCGAGTGAGCTTCCCCGCGAGCGCTGTCCCCAGGATCAGGGAAGGGAGAATCAGGCTCGGCAGACCCAAGACCCCCGCACCTGGATCGGGGAGCCATCCCAGGCGCACGCAGACAAGATGGATAGCAAGAGGCCCCAGCCAGAAATTCGGCACAGCGATACCCACCATGGCCAGGACAAGGGCACCGTTGTCCAGCACTGTGTCCTTGCGGAGCGCGGCCAGGATGCCCAGGGGAAACGCGATGAGGCAGGCCACAAGGACCCCGGCCAGGGCCAACTCCACGGTGAAGGGCAGCACCCGCCCTATGGCACGCGCCACGGTCTCGTTGCTCTGAAAGGAGTGCCCGAGGGAGCCGTCAAAGACCTCCCCCAGATAAGTGCGGAACTGCTGCCCCGCGGGTAGGTCCAGGCCCAGGCGGGTCCGCAGTGCGGCCAGTTCCTGCTCCGTGGCCTGCTCGCCCAGAAGATTCACCGCGGGGTCGCCAGGGACCGCACGGGCCACCATGAAAACCATAACCAGGACCCCGGCCAGGACGCCGAAGGCCCGCAGCAGCCTCAGGAGTTGCGCAGGGAGGAGGGCCACGGCGCTTCCTCGGGAGGAACCGGAGACTGGATAGTCGAAGCGGGGGGAGCAAAGGCGTCGCTCTCGGAGGCCGCATCGGTTCCGCCCAGATAGTCCACCAGGAGGATCCCCAGAAGAATAAGGCCCGCCAGGAGCAACACCACCCATAGCCAGGAGAGAACCCGCAGGGCGTCGCCTCGGGGATGCGCTTCAAGGGATGTAATCGCTGGCTGGCTCCGCTTGGTGTCCTTCCTGATCCGCCGGGTCTCCATACCAACCAAGGGGGTCGTCGGAGCCCCCACCAGGGGTTCGGAGCTGCTGCCGCAGAGTTCCACGACGAAGCCCCCCACGTTCAGCACGTCGCCGTGGTAGAAGGGCGACGGATCGCTGACAAGACGGCCGTTCAGGAGGATCCCGTAGCGGCTGCCCCCGTCCCGGACCATGAGGGTCCCGGTCTCGTCGAGGTAGAATTCTGCGTGGCGCCGCGACACGGTGCGCTCCGGGAGCGTAACCGCGCAGTCGTCCCCGCGGCCGATGGTCACGCTTGCGGTGACATCCGGGAGATCCAACTCCCAGGGGGCACCGTCCGGTGGGGTGATCCGGATCTTCATCCCGCTTCGTCCTCCAGGTTGGGACTCAATGTAACGGATCCGTGCCAAAGGTTCAAGAATCGTGAATCTTTCCCCTGGACTGACGAGAATGCCACGAATAGACTGTGCCCCGTTCATTGAGCTGCATCCCTGGAGGAAGCCCATGGTAGACCGAGTCGACAAGATCTGGATGGACGGAGAGTTGGTGGACTGGGAAGACGCAAACGTCCACATCCTGACCCACACCCTCCATTACGGCCTGGGCGCATTCGAGGGAATCCGGAGCTACCGCCGTGCAGACGGATCCTCTGCTGTGTTTCGCCTCGACGACCACATCCAACGCCTCCAGGACTCCTGCCAGATCATGGGGGTCGAGTGCCCCTTCGACAAGGCGACCATCGTGGAAGCGTGCGTGGACCTCCTGAGGGTCAACGGCCTGGACGAGGCCTACATCCGGCCCCTGATTTATATGAGCGACGGCATGATGGGCCTGTACGCGAACAACCCGATCCGTCTGGCGATCATCGTCTGGCGCTGGGGCGCTTACCTCGGAGACGAGGCCCTGGCCAACGGCATCCGCACCAAGGTTTCCTCCTTCACCCGCCACCATGTGAACTCCAGCATGGTGAAGGGCAAAATCGTCGGCCACTACGTCAACTCGATCATGGCCAAACGCGAGGCCAAGGCCTCGGGCTACGACGAGGCCATCCTCCTGGATCAGCAGGGCTACGTGTCCGAAGGCTCCGGCGAGAACATCTTCTTCATCAAGAACGGGATGATCCAGACGCCTCCCTACTCCTCCGCGATCCTCGGCGGCCTCACCCGGGACTCGGTGATCACTATCGCCCGGGACATGGGCCTGCGGATCAAGGCCCAGAGCTTCACCCGGGACGAGATGTGGCTCGCTGACGAGGTCTTCCTCACCGGCACCGCGGCAGAGGTCACCCCTGTGGTGGAGATAGACAACCGCTCCATCGGCACCGGCAAGCCCGGCGAGATTACCATGGCCATCCAGAAACGCTTCTTCGAGATCCTGCGTGGCGAGAGCCGCGACTATGAAGACTGGATGACCGAGTACAGGATCTAAAGATTCCACACAGGAGTTCAGCTATGCTCTCCGCTACGATCGTCATGGCCGCGGGGATGGGCACCCGCTTGAAGTCCGCTGTCCCAAAAGTCTTCCATCGGATCCTGGGGCGGCCCCTGGTCCAGTTTCCCGTGCGCCTTGCGCTGGACGGCACCGACGCGCCAGTCATTGTCGTGGGCAGCGAAATCGACGACCTGCGCAGCGCTGTCCACGCGGATACCCCCTCTGAGCGGATCCGCTTCGCACTCCAGGAGCAGGCGCTGGGCACAGCGGACGCTGTGCGCGCCGGCCTCGCCGCGCTGCCGCCTGCCGAGGACGAAAATCGCCGGGGGATTCTGCTCCTCAGCGGGGACGTCCCCTGCCTCGCCCCAAAAACCCTGGCGCGCCTCGTCGGAGCCTTTGAGCGCGGCGAAGACGCTGTCTTCCTGGGTTTCCGCGCTGTAGACCCCACGGGCTACGGCCGGATCCTCTTCGACGACTCGGGCGTGACCCTGGGGATCCGGGAGGAAAAAGAGCTGGAGCCCGACGACCGGGAGATCGACCTGGTAAACGGGGGCATCTACCTGGTGGAGGAGGGGCTCCTCCGGGAGTTCATCGCTGGAGTACAACGCAGCGAGCGCCACGGAGAGTATCTGCTGACAGACGTAGTGGAGTACGCGCTGCGCTTGGGTCGCGGCGCGGACGTGGTGATCGTGGACGACCCAGCGGAGCTCCAGGGGGTCAACACCCGGGTTCATCTCACCGCGGTGACCAGGCGCCTCCGAGAACTGCGAAACGAGGAGCTGATGCTGAAGGGCGTCTCGATCCCGAACCCAGACTCCGTGGACGTGGACTACGGCGTCACCGTGGGCCCCGACACCGTCCTGGAGCAGGGGGTGGCCCTGCAGGGCGCCACCCATCTCGCAGGCCAGACCGTTGTGGGGCGGGGCACCGTGGTGGTGGACTGCACCATCGGCCCCCACTGCCAAATCAAGCCCTACTGCGTACTCGAATCCTCAACTATCCACGAAGGCTGCACCATCGGCCCCTTCGCACACGCCCGCCCGGGAACAGTACTGGAAGACGGCGCCAAGTTGGGGAACTTCGTGGAGACGAAAAAGACCCTGGTGGGACCAGGGAGCAAGGTCAACCACCTCACCTACCTCGGGGACTGCACCGTAGGCAAGAAGGTCAACGTGGGTGCGGGCACGATCACCTGCAACTACGACGGCATAAACAAGCACCAGACCGTCCTCGGGGACAGGGTCTTCGTGGGCAGCGACGTGCAGCTCATCGCACCGGTCACGGTCGGGGACGGCGCCACCCTCGCCGCGGGCGCAACGATCACCGACGACGTCCCCCCTGGCGCGCTGGCGATTTCCCGGGTCACCCAGGTAAACATCGAGGGTTACGCGGAGAAGAAGAGGAAACAAAGCGACAACTGAACCGGGACCAAGCCCGAAGGGCACAGGTGCCGACCGCTGCGATTCTGAACCGGGAGCTTGCCGACCGAGAAAAGCGTTGTAATCTCTACTCTGGCTCCTGCTCAGAGGTTATTGACATGTGCGGAATCATCGGAATTGTCGGCGCGCAGGACTGCGTCCCCATCCTGATCCAGGGGCTGGAGCATCTTGAATACCGGGGCTATGACTCCGCTGGGCTCGCTGTCTGGTGGGACGGCAAGGTGGAGATCCGCCGCGCGGCAGGCAAGCTGCGCAACCTGCGCCGGATCGTGGAGGGCGCGCCCCTGCCCGGCACCACCGGGATCGGACACACCCGCTGGGCGACCCACGGCCGCCCCTCGGAGGCCAACGCGCATCCGCACCACTACTGCGGCGTTACCGTGGTCCACAACGGCATCATCGAGAACCATCGGGAGTTGCGGAAGAAGCTGGAGGCAGCGGGGAACGTCTTCTCCTCGGAGACGGACACCGAGATCCTCGCTCACCTGGTGCATGACGCGTACGACGGCGATCTCGTGGCCGCGCTGCGCACGGCACTCTCGCATGTCGAGGGGTCTTACGCGGTGGTAGTCCTCCACGACAAGCACCCTGACCGCTTGGTGGCAGCGCGCCACCTCTCCCCCCTGGTCCTTGGCTGCGGTGACGGGGAAAACCTCATAGCGTCAGACATCCCGCCCCTGCTCTCGAATACCCGGGACTTCGTGTTCCTGGAGGACGGGGACATGGTAGAGCTGACCGCCACAGGTTACCGCCTGCTCCGGATCTCGGACGGCAACCCCTTCGAACGCGCACCAAGTCGGGTAACCTGGACCCCGGCCATGGCCGAAAAGGGCGGCTACAAGCACTTCATGCTCAAGGAAATCTTTGAGCAACCCCGCGCTGTAGGGGACACGGTGCGATCCCGGATTCTCCTCAAGGAGGCTGACGTCATCCTGGACGGCGCGGAGCTGGACGACGCGGCCCTCGCTAAACTTGACCGGGTGGTCTTCCTGGCCTGCGGGACCTCCTACCACTCGGGCCTGGTGGGCAAGTACCTCGTCGAGAACTTCGCGCGGGTCCCCGCATCGGTGGAGATCGGCTCCGAGTTCCGCTATCGAGATCCACTCATCGATGAAAAGACCTGGGTCGTGGCCATCTCCCAGTCGGGGGAGACAGCGGACACCCTGGCGGCTGCGCGTGAGGCCCAGGCCAAGGGGGCCAGGGTAGTGTCGATCTGTAACGTGCTCGACGCGAGCCTGCCCCGGATATCGGACGGGGTACTCTACACCCACGCGGGGCCGGAGATCGGGGTGGCCTCCACCAAGGCCTTCACGACCCAGTTGGCCGCTGTCTACCTCCTGGCCCTCTGGCTGGGGCGGCGCCGGGGCCTGGACCGGCCCCGCATCGGGCTCCTCCTGGATGACCTTATGCACGTCCCCGCCCTAATGGAACACGCGCTGGGCCAGTCCGACGCTATCCGGGAGGCAGCGAAGACCTACCAGTACGTGCGGGACATGCTCTACATCGGCCGCAACCTGGACTTCCCGATTGCTCTGGAGGGCGCGCTGAAGCTCAAGGAGATCTCCTACATCCACGCGGAGGGCTACCCCGCAGGGGAAATGAAGCACGGACCCATCGCGCTCATCGACGAGCAGGTCCCGACCGTGGCCCTGGTCCCGAAAGGACCCTCTTATGAAAAAACCCTGTCAAACGTCCAGGAGGTGCGTGCCCGTGGCGGCCGGATCATCGCAGTGGCCACCGAGGGCGACACCCGGATCTTGGACGTGGCGGATCACGTCTTCTGGATCCCCGAGGCCCCCCCAGCGCTCCTGCCCCTGCTGACGGTCCTGCCCCTCCAGCTCTTCGCGTACCACATCGCTGACTTGTGTGGCACAGACGTGGACCAACCACGAAATCTGGCGAAGAGCGTCACGGTGGAGTAACCTGCACTCAACAACCTCTCCGCTCAGGAAACAGAGTCATGAACCTTTTTCGCATGTCAATCGCACTTCTTTTCCTCCTGGCCGCATGCTCCGGTGACCCCGGCGGCGAGCCCGCTGGCACCGCGGACGGCATGGTCCTGCCGGACACCTCAGGGCCACCGCCCACGGGCAACGAGCCCCCGGACATGCACAAAATCGGAGACAAGGAGGCGGTGATCGGGGAGACCCTGGAGCTCCTGCTCGAGGCCACGGACCCAGAGGGCGCCACGGTGACCTACTCCGCGTACGGTGAGCTGCCCCCGGACTCGAAGTTCTTCAAGGGGGACGCGCGCTTCGTCTGGACCCCGACGAAGCAAGGGGGCCCGTACCTTGTGACCTTTGTCGCGTCTGACGGGTCCGCGTTCGACAGCGAGACCGTGACCCTCCGCGCTGTGACCGAGAAGGAAAACCACGCGCCGCAATTCGAGGTCATCGGAGACCAGTTCCCCGCGGCCGGTCAGTCCTTCGAACTCCAGATCCAGGCGACGGACCAGGACGGCGATGCGATGACCTTCAGCATCCAGGGTGCGCTGCCACCGGATGCGGCGTTCGACGTGGACGGAGCGCTCTTCACCTGGACCCCAGCGACGGACCAGGCGGGTACAGAGCACCGAGTAACCTTCGCTGTGACCGACGGACAGCTCAAGGACACACTAGACGTGACCCTCGTCGTCACCGGCGGCGCGGGCGGGAACCAACCGCCGGAGATCTCTACGATCCCCTCCCAGGAGATAGCGGTTGGCAAAACCCTGATTTTGACTATCTACGCGACGGATCCGGACGGCGATCCCCTGGTCTACGATGCGACTGAGACCCCGCCGGGCAGCCAGTGGGACGCCATCGGCCACACCCTCACCTGGACCCCGGGCCAAGCCCACACCAACCAGAGCTTCACCCCGAGGTTCTCGGTCACGGACGGGACCTACGCGGTCACCAAGGAAGCCACTATCCTGGTGAAGGCCCAGGACAACCCCACGACTTGCTCAGCGGACACGTTCGAGCCCAACGAAACCAAGGGGGACGCTGCCCAGATCAACCCAGGCCTCTTCCAGGGCCTGTCCATCTGCGATTCCGGTCCAGAGACCTGGGACACGGACTGGTTCTCCCTCCAGCTCACCTCGGGGACCCAACTCACTGCGACGATCAGCTTCTCCCACAACCACGGGGACCTGGGGCTCGCACTCTTCGGTTCGGGGCCCAACTCGCTACTCGTGTCGGACGAAATAGCGGACGAGGAGACGATCCAGTACACGGTGGAGACCGCGGGGACATACTACCTGGGCGTCTTCGCCAACACGGGCACCAATCTCAAGGTCCCCTACACCCTCTCAGTGTCCGCGGATCAGGGTGGAGGCTGCGTAAACGACGGCCACGAGCCCAACGACAGCCAGGGCGCTGGAACCACCGTCGGCGCGGAGGCGATCCTGGAGGACCTGATGATCTGCGCGGACGACGAGGACTGGTACACCCTGAACCTGGTTGCGGGAGACAACATCCTCGCGACCATCGAGTTCTCAGCGAGCGTGGATCTGGACCTATACCTGATAGCGCCGGACGGCGAGGTCCTGGAGATGGGCCTGAACGGGATCGGGCAAGAGACCGTGGGCGTCGACCCCATACCCGATACCGGGATCTACGGGCTCAAGGTCGAGGGCTGGCCCAAGGAGAGCACCGAGGCGAGCTACGTGCTGGAGGTCATGGCGTCGACATGCCCGGAATGCGACGGCGACGACAAGGAGCCCAACAACAGCCAGGGCCAGGCAGCCATGCTGGTTCCGGGGGTGCTCATCGATGACCTGACGAT
>CAYOTU010000168.1:0-790 GCA_964406905.1 uncultured Myxococcales bacterium
CCGGCCCCGCTGGTACGTCCAGCGCGTCCACGGTGTGGAGGCATGCCCGTATCTGGGGGGCGTCTGCATGGACCTGGGATCGACTCAGGTGGAGGACCGTCTCCACGGGTACGCCGGACACAACTGTGAAGCCCATCGCGGCAGAGGTCTGATCGCCGGCTGTCGCGCTAACGCTACCCACGAGTCCGGACTCGAAAAGATCAAAGATTTCGGTAACGTAGGTGCCGTCCCCGATGTCCGTGACGATACCGGACGGGAGGCCGTCCTCCGAGTCAAAAGCCATCGTCGCCCCGACCACCGGCGCGCCGAAGCTGCATGGTGGAACAGCGTCCTCATCGGTCATTCCGTCGCAGTCGCTGTCGACCTCGTCGCAACTCACGTCGATATCCGCGAGGGGCTGACCGGGGACGCAGGGAATCTCGAGGCCATCTTCGCAGGTCGAGGGGACGTTGGAGGTCTGACACCAGCCGTTGCCGCAGGCATCATCGATGACATAGTCCTCGTCCGTCGCATCATCGCAGTCGTCGTCCATGTTGTTGCAGATCGTGTCCAGGGCTGCTGCCTGAGCCGGGACGCAAGGGGTATCCACGCCGTCCTGGCATGAGGAGGGTGTATTGAAAACCTGGCACGCGCCCACGCCACAGGAGTCGTCCACCGCGTAGTCCTCGTCTGTCGCACCATCGCAGTCGTCGTCCACGTTGTCGCAGGTAGCGTCGTCCGCACCCAGGGGAGCACCGGGCTGGCAGGGGATCTCAAAGTCGTCCACGCACGCGGAGGCGAGGTTGGTGGT
>CAYOTU010000168.1:800-7879 GCA_964406905.1 uncultured Myxococcales bacterium
GTCGCAATCGTCATCCACGCCGTCGCATGTCGTATCGTCCGAGGCCGGGGCGACGCCGGGCTCGCAAGGGCTCTCCTGGCCATTTACACAGGTGGAGGGCGTGTTGCCAGCGAGGCAGGGGCCCGTCCCGCAGTCGTCCACTACCGCGTATTCCTCGTCCGTTTCACCATCGCAGTCATCGTCCACGCCGTCGCAGGTTGCATCGTCCTCGGCCAGGGCAACGCCGGGCTCGCAGGGGATCTCCACGGCATTTATGCAGGTGGAGGGCATGTTGGCGGAGAGGCAGGGTCCCACGCCGCAGGTGTCATCGGAGATGTAGTCCTCGTCCGTTTCACCGTCGCAGTCATCGTCCACGCCATCGCAGGTAGCGTCCGTTGCGTAGCTGCAGATTCCAGCGGTACAGAAGAGGCCCAGGTCACAGGGGATGTCCTCGCCGCAGATTTGTCCGAAGGTACAGCACGGGACGCAATTTCCCTGGTCGGTGCAATGTTGTCCCGCAACGCATGGGGGGGAGCAGGGCACGGGGCCGGACCAGCACGCGCCTTCAACACATTCATCGCCTTCCGGACAACAGACCTCGCCGCACTCAACGAACTCACAGACGCAGGTCCAGTCTTCGCCGCAGATCTTGTTCTCGGCCTCACACGCCCCGCAGTCCAGCGGGACACCGCAGCCGTCATCAGGCGCGCCGCAGGTGGCTTCCAGGTCGGCGCAATTGAGGGGCTCACAGGGCGGAAGGCAGAAGGTGGCGCCCCAACTCAGCCCGCAGGTCCAGTCCGGGTGACAGGAGTCAGCATCGCTACAGAACTCGGTGCAGACGGCGCCGTCCTCCCATAGAACGCAATGTTCGCTATCGCACTCGTCGTCGGCTTCGCAGAGGAATCCCATCTCTCCCTTGTCTCTGCAGACCCATGCGAAGCAGGCCTGGTTGGCCCAGCACTGGGTCTTGCATGTCCCGCCGCAAGGATTAGGTCCGCATTCCTTGTCGTCGCAGAAGTTCCCGGGATCGCAAGGCAGCTCAGGTTCGACGCTGTCCAGATCGGCAGCACTGTCGAGGTCAGTGGTTTCGCTTGGTTCAGCATCGACCGTATCCACGGGCGGGGCCAAATCGGGGGACGTATCCTCAGCGGTATCCGTCGGGGGCTTGGTGTCTTCGCCCGTGCCCGACGGAATAGTCGGGAGGCCACAGGCAACGCCGAGGAGGAGGACGAAACCGATGATGATCGCCTGGAGAACTTGAACACGCTGCATACCATCCACTCCCGATCAGGACCGTGAACACCTGGATCAGGATAGCATAAAAGCCGCGTGGGTTCTTGGGGAGCGTAGCCGTCTCCCTCCATTCGGAACACCACTTACGTAGTCTGGGGCGAAGGGAGAGGTCGGGGCCCTATCGCGCCAGCAGGGACAGGAACTCGTTCCGGGTGTTGAGCTCCTCGCGGAAGGAACCGAGCATCGCAGAGGTGGTCATCACCGAGTTTTGCTTCTCGACCCCTCGCATCATCATGCAGAGGTGCCTCGCCTCAATAACAACGCCGACCCCCTCGGCACCGGTTCTGCTCAGTATCGTGTCCGCTATCTGCTTGGTCAGCCGCTCTTGAATCTGGAGCCGCCGAGCAAAGACATCCACAATGCGGGCTATCTTGGAGAGTCCGATCACCTTGCCCGTGGGGATGTAGCCCACGTGGCAGCGCCCGAAAAAGGGCAGGATGTGGTGCTCGCAGAGGGAGTACAGCTCGATATCCTTCACGATCACCATATCGTTCGCGTCGGACTCGAAGATAGCGCCGTTCACGACCTCGTCCACGTCCTGTTCGTAACCTCGGGTGAGGTTGACCAGGGCTCTGGCGGCCCGGGCTGGGGTACCCTTGAGCCCGTCTCTCCCCGGATCCTCGCCGATGACGTCGATCAATTCCCGATAATGTCCTGTGAGGCGCTCAATTCGATCGTCCACTGGTGTCGCTCCGCGTCAATTGCCCTGCCGTCCTCCGCGTCACAAGCCTGGCCCTTGGGCACGGCAGTGTCAAGCCTCCCCCGGGGGGCATTGAGAACATTCGAAAAATCCAGCTTGACGCTGTACGCCACAGTCCCCTATAAGCGATCCGGAAGGGCATCGCCCGGTTGACTAACACGCCGCCCGTCGCCGCGTCGCGGCTGACGCCGGTGCACAACGAAGGAGAGTAGACGATGGCAGTGGATCTCAAAGACCTCACGATGGACGACCTGCTCAAAGCCTTGCCGCTTATCGTCAAGGACGACTTCGAGGGGACCTTTACCTACAACCTGGAGATGGCCGACCCCGACGGCACCCGCGTGAAGGGCGAGAAGTACTGGGTCAAGATTATGCCCGGCGCGGTCGAGTACGGCGAGGGAGCGAACCCCGACACCGAGGCCACCACCTTCACCGTAAATATGGGCGGACTGGACACGATCCTCGCTTTCCAGATTTACGGCCTCGAGGCAGCGACCGCAGCCATGATCATGGGCTATATTTTCACCGACAACCTCAAAAAGGCCGAGGCTTGGTTCAAGACCCTCAAGATCGGCATCGAGCCCATCAAGGAGGCCATGGCCAGCCTGGGCATGGAGCTCGGCGACACCAACCTGGACATCTTCGACGAGTTGGGAATGGGCTAGCAATCATTTGTAACTCAGTCCTGCGTTACGCCTTGAACCCCACCTTTATCTGATCTATCCTCGACCGCAGCATGTGAACCCCCGGAGGGAGCCCATGAAATCCGTGCGCACAGTCTTCGTCCAGCCGCGTCTCCCTGAACGCCTGGCACCCCTCTGGGAGGTGGCCCACAACACCCGCTGGTCTTGGACCCCGGCCGCTGGGCGGCTGTTTATGCATCTGGACCCCGTACTCTGGGAGGAGTGCGAGGGCAACCCGGTGCGCATGCTCGGGCGCTTGGAGCCTGAGCGCCTCAAGGCCCTGGCCCTTGATGACTCCGTGGTCTACAACGCTTCAACCGCGGCTGCGTCCCTCCAGGCCTACCTGGCCGACGAAGCCACCTGGTACAAACAATCAGCAAAGGACCCCGGCGAGGGCCTGCTCACTGCGTATTTTTCCGCTGAGTTCGGCATTGCGGACTGCATCCAGATCTTTTCCGGGGGCCTCGGGATCCTCGCTGGGGATCACCTCAAATCCTCTAGCGACATGGGCGTCCCGCTGGTGGGCATCGGCTTGGCCTACCAGCACGGTTACTTCAGCCAGTACCTGAGCCCCGACGGCTGGCAGCAGGAGCGCTACCCCGCGTCAGACTTCCACACCATGCCCCTCTGTCAGGTCATGGACGCAAGCGGCGCGCCTATAACCCTCGAAGTCCCCATCGAGGGCCGCACAACCAAGGCTTGGATCTGGAGGGTAAAGGTCGGACGCAACCTCCTCTACCTGCTGGACACAAACCACCCGGAGAACTCTCCAGCGGATCGGTCGATCACCTCGGACCTCTACGGCGGGGACCAGGAGATGCGGATCCGCCAGGAGATCATCCTGGGCATCGGCGGGGTCATCGCGCTGGACGCGCTCGGTCTCACACCTCGGATCTACCACACCAACGAAGGCCACGCGGCCTTCCTGGCCCTGGAGCGGATCCGTACGCTGATCCGCACCGAGGGCCTGGGCTTCGACGCTGCCCGGGAGGCCGTCGCCGCGCAGGTGGTCTTCACGACCCACACGCCGGTCCCAGCGGGCATCGACGTCTTCCCCGAGGAACTGGTCCGGCGCTACCTCGGCGCGTACGCGAAGGAACTGGACCTCAACCAGGATCAGCTCCTCGCCCTGGGGCAGGAGCGCTCGGGCAGTGGCGGCTTCAATATGGCGGTCTTGGCCCTCCGCCTCTCATGCGCAGTCAATGGCGTGAGCCGCCTCCACGGCGAGGTCAGCCGCAAGATGTGGGCAGGCCTCTGGCCGGGCCTCCCCGCGGCAGAGGTGCCCATCGGCAGCGTGACCAACGGCGTCCACCTTCCGAGTTGGATCTCACCGGACATGGCCTCACTCCTGGACCGATACCTGGGCCCCCGCTGGCGGGACGACGCCAGGGCAAAGACCGTCTGGGGTCGCATGGACACGGTCCCCGATGAGGAGCTGTGGCGAACTCATGAGCGTCGCCGCGAACGCTTGGTGGCCTTTACTCGACGCCGGGCCGCGGCTCAGCTCCGATCCCAGGGTGCCAGCCCGGATCGTGTCCGGGAGGCCCGCGAACTCCTGGACCCCGACGCACTCACCGTGGGCTTTGCGCGACGTTTCGCGCCCTACAAGCGCGCCACCTTGATCCTGAGCGACCCGGAGCGCCTGGTGCAGCTTCTCACAGACAAGGAGCGTCCCCTCCAGCTCCTCTTCGCGGGAAAGGCCCATCCCAAAGACCACTTCGGCAAGGACCTTGTCCGGCAGATCGTCCAGTTCTCCAAGCGGGAGGAGGTCGCTGGAAAAATCGTCTTCCTGGAAGACTACGACATCGAGGTCGCCCGCTACCTTGTCCAGGGCGTGGACGTCTGGCTGAATAACCCCAGGGTCCCCAAGGAGGCAGCGGCACCAGCGGCATGAAGGCCGCGGCCAACGGCGCGCTTCAGGTCAGCACCCGGGACGGCTGGTGGGCCGAGGTCGCTGACGAGGGCATCGGCTGGACAATCGGTCGCGGCGAGATCTACCCCGAGGAGCAGCACCCTCTCCAGGACGAGGTTGAGGCGCGGCTGCTCTACGATCTCCTGGAGAAGGAGGTCGCGCCGCTTTTCTACGATCGGGGCCGTGACGGACTGCCGCGGCGCTGGGTCGAGATGATGCGAGCGTCAATGCAGATGACATGTCCCCGCTTCGACAGCAGCCGCATGGTGCGTGACTACGTGACAAAATACTACCTCCCCGCGGTAAAGCGTTCGTCCCGCCTCCAAGCGAACAGCATGGCCCGGGCAAAGGCCTTGGCCATATGGCGCCGCAAGGTCGAGACCGGATGGGACAAGATAAGCGCCGAGGTCCTGGACTGGGCCCCTGAAGGAGATCCCGGCGTCGGCGATGAGGCCCCGGTTCGCCTGACCCTGCACCTGGGTGATCTCACTCCAGCGGACGTCCAGGTCGAACTGATCCACGGCCGTGTCCTGGCAGACCTGAGCCTGGAGGAAACGGGCCGGGTTCTCCTGAACAGCGGTAAGGACCTGGGAAATGGTCGCTACCGCTTTGAGGGCGTCTGCCCCTTTGACCGCGCGGGCAAGGCCGGCTTCGCGTTCCGTGTCTTTCCCTGCAACAAGGACCTCTACACGCGGTTCCAGCTTCGTCTTGTGAAGGTAATCGACGAAGTCTGAGCCGGGAGCTTGCGACCGTGGATGCCGTGTTTATACGAACGCTGTAACCCGTCTCTGCCACTCGGGGGGGAGTTTTGCGTCTAAAAGCGGCTGAATCTCGTCGGGCTTGTAGCTCCGAGAAAAGTGAAAAAGCACGACGTGTTTTCCAGTGAACCGATCCAGCCGCGCGATGATGTCGTCCAGATGGACATGGTTGCCGGCGCGGATCTTCTCCATGGGCTTGCGGTCGTCCAGAAAGGTTGACTCCACGATTAGGAGGTCTGCGGCCCAGCACGCAACAGGCATGGTGTCGAGTGCCTCGGGGAGGGTGTCAGGGACGTAAGCGACGAGGGGAGTGCGAACCACCTCAAAGAGCTTTTCAGAGGAGAGCTCCTGGCGCAAACGTCGGATCTCGTCGGATGATCGCGCCCTGTATTCAGCGCGAACACGTTTGGTCTCCCGTTCGAAAAGATAGCCCATGGTCTCGATGCGGTGCATCAACGGAAAGGCTTGGACCTTGACATCCCCTCGCAGGGGCAACTCCACGCCGGGAGCAGCGCCGAAGATCCGGTAATCAAACTCCACCCCGCAGATCTCCTGCCAGCTTGCGAGCGCGTCCACCATGCCCTCAGCGAGGCCCACCGGCGCGAAGATGTTGGCAGTGTGCATCCCCATGAGCCGCCGCGCACCCAGCCAGGAGATCAGCGCGCCCACATGATCCGGATGGCCATGGCTGAGGAAGAGGTGGTCTCCCTTGAGCAGCTCCGGCAGGAAGAAGCCCACGTCCAGTGAGATCCCCAGTTCCTTGACCTGAAGCGAGGTCCCGAAGCCACCGATGGAGCGTCCGCGCAGGGTCCAGTTTCCGTAGGTCCGTTCGATCATAGCAGCCCCTCCGATTGGGGTCATGTTAGTGCATTCGGGCGCCGGATGCAGCACGGAACATAGTTCCCGGCTGGGATCGGCATCCAGCGCTACCACCAAAATCGTGGTACGTAGTAAATTTACACGGACGGAGGCCACTTGGACGCAACCCAACTCACGACCACAATTCGCGACCTCCTCCTGGCCGAGGGCTTCGCTGACGTCGGGACCTGCCCCGCTGTCCCCCCCCCAGGCGCAAACCGCCTGGACGACTGGCTCTCCGATGGACTCCACGGTGGCCTGTCCTACATGGTTGTCCATCCTGAAACACGAAAGGATCCCGCGACCTACCACCCTGGCGCGCGTTGGCTCGTCGTGGGCGTAGCCCCTTATCCAGACACCCCGCTGAAGATCTCTGACGTAGACGGGGATCCCGACGCTCGGCCCCTGACCATCGCTGCCTACGCGGCTCGCCGTGACTACCACGAGGTCCTACGGGGTAAGCTCCACGCTGTCCGGCTTTACCTCAAGGCCCGCCTTGGGCTCCGGGCTCGAGTCTTTGTGGACAGCGCTCCGATCATGGAGAAGGCTGTCGCTGTCGCCGCGGGCCTTGGTCGGATCGGGCGGAACGGCTGTCTCATCCATCCGATCCTTGGCTCCCGTTTGCTCATCGGCGGCTTCACCTTTAACCGGGACCTTGTCCAACTCCACACCCCCGGTCCCGTCGGGGACTGCGGGGAATGCCGGCGGTGCCAAGCTGCCTGCCCTGTGAACGCTATCTCCGGGGAGGGTGTCCTCGACGCGCGCCGTTGCCTCTCCTATTGGACGACGGAGCACGCCGGGGAACTTCCGCCGAAGATCCGGGACGCGATGCGTCGCACCGGGACCCTGTTCGGGTGCGACATCTGTCAGGCCGTCTGCCCGGAGAACTCCACCGG
>CAYOTU010000169.1:0-3496 GCA_964406905.1 uncultured Myxococcales bacterium
GTAGAACGGATCGACCAGGTTGACGTCCCGGAGATCCGCGGTCGCTGCCTCGTACGCGGCGTTCACCGGATGCCGGACCGGGAGATTCCATATGGGGAAGGTCTCGAACTTCGCGTACCCCGCGTGGATCCCGCGCTGGTGCTCGTGGAAAATCTGGGAGAGGCAGGTCCCCATCTTTCCACTATTGGGTCCCGGTGCGGTGACGACGACGATAGGCTTCGTAGTTGAGATGAAAGGATTCGCCCCGTAGCCGTCATCGCCGACGATGCGGTCGATGTCCATCGGGTACCCGGGGATCGGACTGTGGGTGTACACCTCCACGCCGCGACGCTCGAGCTTGGTCTTGAAAGAAGTGGCTCCCGGCTCTCCGGTGAAGCGGGTGATCACCACGGCACGCACGTCGAGTTCCCAATCTCGAAGGTCGTCGATCAGCTTGAACGCATCCGCGTCGTACGTAATGCCAAAGTCGGCCCGCATTTTTCGCCGCTCGATGTCACCCGCATAGATGCACAGGACAATCTCGACCTGGTCCCGGAGCCGCTGCAGCAGCCGCATCTTGACATTGGGTTGGAATCCCGGGAGCACTCGGGCCGCGTGGTAGTCGTAGAGGAGCTTCCCGCCGAACTCCAGGTAGAGCTTGTTGCCGAACCGTTCGACCCGCTCCATGATCGCCTTGGACTGCTCCCGCAGGTACAACTCGTTGTCGAACGCTATCGGTTTCCTTCTTTCCGGGATTGTGGACATCGAAACCTCCATTACTGCGGATACTCCTCCCCGCCTGCCCAGTCAAGGCGGGTCTCCGAAACGAGGCATCCGCGCTGTAGAGGTTTTCAGGCTAACCCAGCCAGCGTAGCTGGCGGTGCCCAAGGCCGCAGGCCTGGTGCCCAGGGCCTTCGGCCCTGGGTAACTCATCGCTACCAACTGGTTTGCATCACACCCAGATTCGGTTGCAATCCGCAAAGACCACCGGCATGGTAGACGGGAACTGGATTTGGAGGGGATACTCCGCTGTCGACTGCGCGATCTTCACGCTGAACCCGGATCGCCTGAAGCACGTCCGGGAGATCCGGGATCGGACCCAGGCCGACGGCGTCCTCCATTACGTGCTCCAGTTTTGCACCCCTTATCAGTTCGAGACGGGCCCGGTAGAGAAGGCCGTCAAGGGAGACGGCACGCCGTTCCTGCGCATTGAGACAGACTACTCCATGAAGGACGTGGAGCAGCTCCGGACGCGGGTCGAGGCCTTCGTCGAGATGCTGCGGGGGTAGTCCTCTACTTGAAGACGCGGTCGGTGCCCGCTATCCGATTTCACTGTGTCGACCTGAGAGGGTGTTTATGAATTAACTCCGTCGCGAGGGCAATCGGATCGATTTCAGTGGCAAGGAGCGGGGTTACGAGCCGGATGAAGGCGTGCTGATGGCACTTCGAGTTCGGGTCGTTACGTGCGACAAAGCCAATGGTGTCGAGACGTTGGCCGTAGCAGGAGGATAATTTATAAACACCCTCTGAGAACGGCAAGGATCTCGTCGCCGTATTTCTCCATGAGCTTCGGGCCCATGCCCTTGACCGCCTCCAGGGCAACCGCGTCCGCTGGGTGGTACGCGGCGATGCGCTTCAGGAGTGCGTTGGACGCTACGTGGAACGCAGGGCAGTTCGCTGCTTTGGCGCGGGCGGTACGCCACTCCCTGAGGGCCTCGTAGCAGGCTTCGTCCGGCGTGGAAGGCGGGGTCTCGGTGGCTGGGGCCTTGCGGCGGCGGCGGACCCGTGCGGGCGCGACCGCTGGCGCATCCTCGATCCAGAGCTCTTGCTCCGAGAGGGGTTTGGTTGATGCGCTGGACCGCTGAATGAAATAGCGCTGGAAGGTGATAAGGCGGCCACCCTTCTCAAAGGAGTCCGTCGCGTTGCGCAGGAGGTCGCCCCGGACCAGGCAGTCCAGGAGCTGTTCGAAGCGGTCACGGTCGACGATTCGGGGATCTGCCAGGGCCTCGTGCATACGCGCGGGGGTGAGCCCTGCCCGATCATCGAGCGCGACCAGGATTCGTTCCATCCAGTCCAACTCCCGCTCGTCGGGTGGCCTGAATTTCCGGGCAGCGGCGTCCCAGGGTGCGCAGTGGTCGCAGACCCCGCAGCGGCGTGTCCCGGCCTCATCAGGACTGAAGTAGCGCACCATTCCGTGCATACGACAGCCCCCGGACTGGGCCAGGTTCAGGATGTCTTCGATCTGGTGTAGACGATGTTCCCGCTGGGCCTCGTAGGTCTTCCGCCAGGCCACTCCGGGGATGGCGGCGACCCGGTCGTCTGCTGTCCAGGAGAGCGCTCCGTGGTTGTAGAGCTGCTTCAGGGCCGCGTCCAGGACATCCTCGTCAAAGCGGCCGTCGGGATCCAGCGCTTCCACCGGGGTAGCTTCTTCTAAGACGCGGTCAAGGATCGCATCGACGAGATCCGGCGCGGGGTAGGTTTTGGAGTGGAGGAATTCCAGGAGCTTGCGGTCGGACCAGCCGTAGAGCAGGACAGCGCGGGAGGGCTCTCCATCCCGTCCGGCGCGACCGATCTCCTGGTAGTAGCTCTCCACGCTGCCCGGCAGGGCCGTGTGGATGATGGTACGAATATTCGCCTTGTCCACTCCCATGCCGAAGGCCACCGTGGCCACCACCACACGAGCCTCGTCGGCCATGAAGGCCTCCTGGGAGCGGGTCCGCTTCTCGGGGGCCATCCCCGCGTGGTAGGAGACCGCACCGAAGTCGTCGGCCAGGGCAGTGCCCAGGCGATCCGACTCCTTGCGGGTCGGGACGTAGACGATCGCTGGGAGCGCGCCGGGACGAGACAGGAGATCCTGCACCACGCTGTCCCGTTCTCCCTTGGGACAGTCCTTGGCCTCTACGGCCAGGTTGTCCCGCCAGAAGCCCCGGATATATTGCGAGGATTCAGGCATTCCCAGGGAGGAGACGATGTCGGCCTGGACCCGCACCGTCGCTGTTGCTGTCAGCGCAATGATCGGCGCGGGGCGCAGGATAGGCAGCCGGTCGCCCAGGAGCCGGTAGTCGGGTCGAAAATCGTGGCCCCAGTGGGAGATGCAGTGGGCCTCGTCAACAGCGATGAGGGCCGGAGTTCGCCGGGCCAGGAATTCTGGGAAGCCCGGACCGAGAGGCGTTCCGGCGCTATGTAGAGGTACTCCAATTCCCCGGTCAGCCAGGCAGCGCAGACCCGGCGGGATTCCTCCCGGGACCGGCCCGAGTGAATCCGTTCAGCCGCGAAGCCCTGCTCCCGGAGCTTGGTGACCTGATCCTCGATGAGCGCAATGAGAGGACTGATCACCAGGGTCGTCCCCCCACGCACGAGCCCTGGGAGTTGGTAGCACAGGGACTTTCCGGAGCCCGTGGGCATCACCAGCAGCACGTCCTCGCCGCGGGCCACTGCCGCACAGACCTCCTCCTGGTGGGGCCGGAACCGGGTCAGGCCGAATCGGTCCCTGAGAACAGTCACAAGCTCAGGTGTC
>CAYOTU010000169.1:3506-7846 GCA_964406905.1 uncultured Myxococcales bacterium
TTTGACCTCCTCAGGAGCGGTGGCCGACAGGATACCAGATCTGTCACGCGTCGCCGCCTGTTTCCCATATATTCGTTGGACGCGGTCCAGCGGGAAGCCGGAGGGGTCGGATTCGGTGTTGGTTCCGACGAACCAGTGTGCTTTACACTTCGCAGGTGCAGCCGGTATCTTCGGAAGAAGTGGCCGTCGGCATGGCGGCGACCGCACCGCGTGGAGTTTTCGTAGTTGGAGGTCGGCATGAGACGAAGCTGGTACCGGTTGTTATTGTTCGCTGTCCTTACAGTGGCCACGGCAGCGGCCTGCGGGGGTAACGGGGGCGGGGAGACCCCGGGAGAGGACACCCTGGATATTGAGGACACGGCCGAGGTCGATGCGCCCGGAGCTGACCTCGTGGCGGAGATTGGTGAGGAGGACGGCGATGCTGGCGCGGCATCCGACCTGCCAACGACCTGTGCGCCGGGCTCCACAGAGGCCTGCGACGACGGGGATCTCTGCACCGAGGCTGCTTGTGACGGAGCGGGGACCTGCGCTGTGGTGACGGTCCTCTGCGTGGATCTCAGAGGCGACGTCAACCGCAACGGCACCGTGGACCTGGACGATCCAACCGAGGACGAAGGAGAGGAGACCTGGGACGCGGCCCACGGCGCTATCTTCCTGGCCAACATCGACGACGACGAGGAGATCTGCCCCGTGACCGGGAGCGACGAGGCCCTCGCCGAATGCAACGACGCCAAGGATCAGATCATCAACGGCGCTGATGATCTGGCGGACTTGGCCATGTTGAAGACCGTCCCCTGGCCCGGCGCGCCGGACGACGCGGTCGCTACGCTCACCGTGAGCATCCCCGCTGTGCCCTATGTACGGGTCTTTCGTAAGGTCGGGGAGGAGTTCATTTTCCACAGCACGGAGACAGAGCTCACAGCGGAAGAGATCCGCTTGGGGGTGGAGTTTGCGATCGAGGGCACGGACTTTGTCCGCGACGACACGGTCTGGGACGGCAACGCTGACGTAATCTGGAGCGTCGAGGGGACCGGCTTCCCCGCTGCCATTGACGTGGTGCGATATCGCCTGTCTCCGATCCTCTTCCACTACCAGACCCAACCCGCTACGACTCTCTATGTCACCCTGCTCAGCGGTCACGACTCCGTTGTGTTCCGAAATGACTTGAAGGCCGCCATGGTCGATGTCGGCATGCACAGCCCCCTATACGAGATCGATGGCTACTGGGATCAGTGGACCCAGGACTTTTTTGAGACCGCGTGGATGGCCATGCCCGCGGTGAACGGGCCCCACGTGATCCACGTGAACTTCCGCTCGGCCAACTTCACCGGCGGTACCCTCCGCAATGCGGGGCGGGTGGTGTACACCCACCTCCGTGGCAAGGACGTGGCCGGCGCGACGGTCTACGATCCGAACCATGACAACAACATGGACAGCCTTAACTCCTACGGAAACCTTGAGACGACTCCTCCCTACGAGCTGGACGGCGCAAAGTACCCCAACGGGCGTGTGTTCAGGGGCAGCGTGCCCGATTTCTATCCGGACCAGGCCTTCATGAGGATGATCGAGTCTCAGCAGGTCCAGCCCATACTTACCATTGATACGTCATGGCTGATGGTTGGGCATGTGGACGAGACCATAGCGTATATCTCGGCGCCGGATCTTCCCAGGGGCTGGACCGTAGCGATCAACAACGCGTCCCAGGCCTGGGCAAAGTTCCAGGAGTTGGAGGACCTGGGCCTCGGCGACACGCATCTCTTCGAGGGCAAGGAGTGGGATCCTGGGGTGAGTGCGGAGACCACGGTCAGCGCGGTCCTGGCCGACGCGGATCTCGCAGCGTCGAACCAATGGGCCGTCACCGAGGTCGAGGGCCAACTCGTCACGATCAAGGAGGCCATCGGGATCACCGATGAGGAGCTGGTCCAGGTGCCTTTCCTCCACCATGACATGTACGGCTACTCCGTGGCATTCCAGCCCGGCTTCGTCAACGGCATCCACATGGACGCGTCGAACTTCGCACCCCCCAAGGGGCACGGCCCCAAGGTGGACGGTGTGGACATTTTCCAGGACTGGGCGGTCGAGAACTTCGCGGTCGTGGGCATCACGCTGCACTTCCTGGAGGACTGGGACCTCTACCACGCCCTCCTGGGCGAGGTGCACTGTGGCAGCAACGCAACCCGGGAGATCCCGGATCAGACATGGTGGGGGACCGGCCTATGAACATCATGAGAATCAGCGTATCGATTATCGCGTTCCTGTTGGCCCTCCCGACGGCAGGAACCGCTCGGGGCGTTCTCCTGGCCCCCGAAGACCTCGATCAGACGACGCGCACCGGGCTACGTGCGGAGATCGCCGCGGCCCGAACCGCGGCCCCCGAGGCTTTCCAGCGCCTGGCCGATCTGCGCGGCCGGCTGGCCGGACTGGACGCTGCAAAGCGCGGACCACTGCCGGTTCTCCTGCCAAGACTCCAGGCCTTGGGCCAGGAGGCGCTCCTGCCGCTGCTGGAGGAGATTGCGTTCAACGCACCTGAACGCGGAGCCCTGACGGATTCGGCTTTGCTGGGCTGGCGCGCCAGCATCCTTGAGGCAGTGGGCAAGCTGAGGGATCCCCGGTCAGTCCCGGTTTTGCGCGCTGTGGTGACCCTCGGCCCCGCACACCGCCTGATCACGGCCGCGGCCGCGGGCGCGTATGGCAAGCTCCTCACCGATGAAGCCGCAGCTTGGCTGGTGGACGCGCTCACCGCAGCGGACGGTGAGCGTCGTCTGGGGATCCTCCAGGGTCTGGGACATTGTCGTCGGGCCGTAGCGACGGACGCGCTGGCGGCCGCGCTTCGTGCCCGCCCCGACGCGGAAGAGGCGAAGCTCCTGGCCAGATCCCTGGGGAACGCGGGCTCCTCCTGGGCGTGGCAGACTCCAGTTGTCTCCGCCACGGGCGAGGAGGCCGCAGTGCGTCGCACCGCAGCCGAGGCCCTCGCCGCGGCCTGGCCTCTGTATGACGGCCAGGCGCAGAAGAAGCTCGGACATGCGTTGCTGGTGGTGGAGTTCACGGGTACACCTGCGCTGCTGCGTGCAGCGGTAACGGGTGCGAACGCGGAGACTCAGGCCTCAGCAGAGAAGCTGATCGAGCGGTTCCTGGATCGCAGCTTCCGGGTGAATCCTACCCCTTGACCTGAGGACCCTTCGCCTGATTCGCCACGGCCCTGGTGGCCGCGGCGATCGCGTCTGCGTCCCCCAGGTAGTAGTGCTTGATGGGCTTCAGTTTTTCGTCCAGCTCATAGACCAGGGGCACCCCCGTGGGGATGTTGAGGCCGGTGATCTCCTCCTCGGAGATGTCATCCAAGTACATCACCAGGGCCCTGAGGCTGTTGCCGTGGGCAGCAATGAGGACACGCCGGCCGGCCTTGATGTCCGGGACGATCTCCTCGTGCCAGTAGGGCATGAAGCGTTTCACCGTGTCTTTCAGGCATTCGGTGAGGGGCAGATCCGCGGGGGGGAGGTCCGCGTAGCGGCGCTCAAGTCCCGGGCTGCGCGCGTCGTCGGCCGCTAGCACGGGCGGCGGCGTGTCATAGCTGCGTCGCCAGATGTGGACCTGCTCAGGGCTGTGCTTCGTAGCGGTCTCAGCCTTGTCCAGCCCCTGAAGCGCGCCGTAGTGGCGTTCGTTGAGGCGCCAGGTACGTTTCACCGGGATCCACATGAGATCCATGCCGTCGAGGGTGATCCAGAGGGTGCGGATCGCGCGCTTGAGCAGGGACGTGTGGGCCACGTCGAACGTGTAGCCCTCGTCCCGGAGCAAGGCGCCGGCAGCGGTGGCCTCCTCCACGCCCTTTTTCGAGAGGTCCACGTCCGTCCAGCCCGTGAATCTGTTTTCCAGGTTCCAGGTGCTCTGACCGTGTCGTAACAGGACCAGCTTGTACATCGCATTTCTCCTTGCGTGCGGGGTATTTTTACGATTGGGCAGTCACTTGAGCAGTTCCAATCGCCGGCCCCAGGTTTCATCAAAAGTCGTGTAATGATCAGGTCGACAGAACCCCAACCAGTCGAGACAATTCAATATTCGCCAACCTGGCCACCGACTCCTGTCGATAATGAAGAAGTCGCTCTCTAAGTTCTTTCAGGTTCCGATATTGTTGTGGCATCGGCCCACCGGTCCCTTTCCAGCACAAACAGGAAACACCCCAAGTTGCCGAGTTTTTATATCACGGTCAGCGTAGCATCACCTACACTGAAATCAAGGACAAGAAGGACGAGTCCAGGGCGCATCTAAATGGGCTTGACTTTGACTCGTGTTTCGCCCTTTTGAGAACCGGTTGATGTTGCCGGGCACGGCTTCCCGCGCGATGA
>CAYOTU010000170.1:0-7767 GCA_964406905.1 uncultured Myxococcales bacterium
CTCGACGAAGCAAAAAAGGCCATGGAACTGATCAACCAGGAGCGGGGCGAAGGCGATGACGATTTCCTCCCCGGCGTGATGACCGGGAAAATCCGCCTGACCCTGGAACTCCTGGAGCCCAGTGTTTATCGCCTCCAGTTCGAGGTCGTCGAGCCTCTGGACGTCCAGGTCTCGACCGACGACGGCGACATCACCGACCAACTGGGGACGTCCAAGCAGTACCTGATCGTTGACGCGTTAGCGGCAGGAAAGGAGACCCTCAACCTGGTCTCTGAAACCGGCAGCCTCGACATCGCTCTCCCTTACCAGTTCCTTATGAACGCCGTCTACGGCGAAGAAGAGGAGGGCGGGGGCTCGACGGAAGGCGAAGAGAGCGAAAATGACCCGGTTGAGATCCCGACCGTCTCCGGCACGGCCTCGATTCACCTGGCAGGTTTCACCGGCAACCTGGGCCTCTCGGACACTGATCAGATCAACCTCACCAAGTTCGGACTGGGCGACTCACAGTCCTGGGTGAGCATCAACAGCGACACCGTCCTCGCCGTGAACCTGAACCCTGATGACGGCAGGACATTGCAGATCGTATATGGGATGGACTCGGACTGGGTGTATTTCAAGCCAGCGCTCGACCTGCAACTGGACTGGAACATGGCCCCCGTAGCGAACGACTTCGAGGATCTCCCGGACTTCATGCTGAACGAGTCCTTCAGGGTACTCTTCAACCAGGGAGACCCGAACAGGATCGAGTTCCCGGAAACTGGCGAGGACGAAACCGAGGTCTTCAAGATCGACGACGGCGTCCTGTCGCTGACCAGCTCCGCTGCACCGGATGAGACCGTAACCGTTTCAGCCGGACAGTGCTTCTGGTTCGCAGAGGGCGACGATGAAATGGAAGAGGGAGAAGAGGAGCCGGAAGGCCACGCTCTCTTAAGCGCCATCGAAGTCGGCGACTGCCCCTGAACCCTTCCCGCCCTCTTCTCAGATCTGACTCACCACTTCTCGTCATAGGCTGTCCAGAGATGATTCCCGAGCTTCCAGTATGCAGCCAACGCTGTCTCCGCCGCGGTCGCTGTGAGATCGGTCAGCAGCTTGCGGGCCTTTCGGGGGCTGCGCTTCCATAGGGTCGCCGCCCGCGCCTGGATCTCCGCTGCCTGGGTGAAGAGCGCGGCCTGAAGCGGGTCCCGCACAGCGGCTACGTCGTTGCGCATATCCCCCCAGCGATGAGCTGCCAGTGTGGCTACGCGGTTGAAAACCCACCAGGCAGCGTCACGGCTGAACCCCGTGGTGCGTCCATCGATCCGATAGGGCTTCGGGAGAGAGGTCACCCCGGCAAAGACCGGGATGTAGGTGGCCATGGCCGGGTTGCCCAGACCGAACCAGACGATCCCGCCCACAAACCCGGGGAGCCCCGCCTTGGACTGGGTCACCGTGGCGTACATGCAGTACCAGCGGGCCATGGGGCGCTCGCCCCGCCAGCCCCAGCCGCCGTTGATCTTGAACACCTTGTTCATCTCGTAGGGCATGAAGGGGTTGGCCAGGGGACTCTTGGTTGCTTTACCGTCCTCGTCCACGACGATGATGTCCTTGACCATATCGAAGGGGGTCCCTTCGTAGGTGTCTCGCAGGATCTCCATGATCTTCAGGGGAGTGACAGGCTCGTCTGGCTTCACCGAGAAGGGATAATGATTGAACCCGGGCTTCAACTCCAGGGACGGGGCCAGGAGGTCGAAGACCCGCCACTCCCGCCGGTGGGCCGCCGCTGACGCGCGGCCGTCCGGGTTGTAGGCCATGCAGAACTCGAAGGGATCGCCGGACTCTGGATCCCACCAGCCTCGCTCGATGGCGACTGGGATCACGTTGTCGGACATCCGTATGTCGGGATCCTTCGGATCCAGGCGCCGCAGACGGGACGCGTTGGCCACAACGGAGACGTGGCCGTCGGGGATCCGCCGCGCAGCCCAGATCGCACCGACCTTGCCCTCACCAGGACCGATGATCTCCAGATGCCATACTTCGGTCGGGTCCGCAATGGTCAGGACCTCGCCCGTGTCGTTCCAGCCGTATTTCTCAATGAGCGCAGTACCCACGGCCATGGCCTCCCGCGCTGTGCGGGCGCGCTCCAGCATCAGGCGGGTCAGGGTCTCGCAGTCGATTATACCTGCCTTGGACTCCAGTTCCTCGCGCCCGGTGAAGGTGGACTCCCCGATCGCTACCTGGTGTTCGTTCATGGCCGCGTACGCGGGCGCCAGATAGCCGAAGGTATGCCCCACTTGGGGAATGGATCCCGAGGGCTCCCGCGCGTAGCGCTCCATGGGCCCGGAGTTATCCTCCTTGCGGCGGGTGAGTTTGAGCATCCTGCCCGCCGGGTGGTCAGCGGGGACCACGACCTGTAAATCAGACGCTGTACGGTGGCTGTCGCAGGTATGGGAGGTCATCACCGACCCGTCCCGAGACGCGTCCTTCCCAACAGAGATAACCGTGCATGCGTCCGCGGCCGCGGGTGCAGTCAGAGCCACGACGACCAGGATAAACAAGACCTTCTTCATTGCTATCTCCCGTCATTCAATTTCGACGGGATGGTATCCCATCGGGGTTCTCAATGACAGCGCCCGCCCCGTATGGGAGGCGGGAAACCGGGCGACCTCCGCCGGGGTCCCAGAGACCACGAGTCGGCCGCCTTCATCTCCGCCCTCGGGGCCCAGGTCAAGGATGAAATCCGCGTGGTGAAGCAGCGCTGGATCGTGCTCGATGACGAGGACGGTGTTCCCCGCGTTCACCAACCCGTCCAGGACCCGGACGAGCTTGACTACGTCCCAGGGGTGGAGGCCCATGGTGGGCTCGTCGAGAAGATAGAGTGCTCCGCCTCCATCCGGCTTCTTCCCCGCTCCACGGACCAGCTCGTCACAGAGTTTGAGGCGCTGGGCCTCTCCCCCGGACAAGGTGTCGGCCCCCTGACCGAGGCGAAGGTAGCCCAGCCCCAGTGACTCCAGGAGCCGCAGGGGGCGGTCCAGGCGGGGGTCGTCCCCGAAAGCAGCCGCGGCCTCGGCCACGGTCAGATCGAGGACAGCTGCGATGGTACGACCGCCCAAGCGGCACTCAAGGACCGAGCCCGTGTACCTGGATCCCCTGCACTCAGGACAGGGGATCCAGACGTCGGCCATGACATCCATGGATACGGAAAGCGCGCCTGCCCCCTTGCAGGCCTCACACCGGCCGCCTGGGCGGTTGAAAGAGAAGTGGGAGGCAGTGAAACCGCGGGATCGTGCCTCGTCCGTCTCAGCGAAGCGCTTACGCAGGCGGTCGAATATGCCGTGTACAAAAGTCGCCGGGGTGCTCGCCGGCGTCCGGCCGATGGGGGACGGATCGATGGATATGACCCTTGTCCAACGCTCAGCGTGTTCAACGCCCCTGCATCCCACGGGCCGGCCCAGACGCAGGCTCGGTTCGATCACCGCGGAGAGGAGGGTGCTCTTCCCGCTCCCCGAAACTCCGGAGAGGCCCACAAGGACCCCTGTCGGGATCTTGAGACGGGCGATGTCCAGGTTGCGAGACCGGACACCGAGGAAGGTCACGGACGGCCCGGGTGGACGCCGCGCCAGCCGGGGAACGGCCAGCTCCCCCCGCAGGCAGGCCCCTGTGGGGGAGTCCGGCGACGCAGCGAGCTCGGCGGGGGTCCCGGCGACCACCACCTGCCCCCCATCTCGCCCCGCACCGGGACCCAACTCGATCACATGATCCGCAGCGCGGATCACGTCCAGATCATGCTCCGCAACCACGACCGTGTTGCCCTGAGCCCGCAGGGCCTCCAAGACCCGCAGGAGACGCCCCGTGTCCCTAGGATGCAGGCCAGCGCTTGGCTCGTCGAGGACCAGCGCTACCCCGGCCAAGTCACCGCCGACCTGGCTCACCAGGCGGACCCGGCGGGCCTCACCGCCGGAGAGAGTTGTGGCAGCGCGGTCAAGGGAGAGATAGCCCATACCGAGGTCGTGCAACGCGGCGAGACGCGTCCTGATTCCCGGAAGGACCTGCCCAAGGGCCGCCCGAGCCGCAATGTCCAGTTCGTCACCATCAAACAGCACGTCAAAAAATCGCCCGGCCCCCGTCGCTGTCATTGCGGTCAGCTCCGGCAGGCTCCGACCCCCGAGGCGAACGTCACGGGCGGCAGGGGAGAGGCGGGCGCCCCCACAGGCCGGGCAGGGCAGCTCGGCCAGGAGGGGGCGCATGGCGGCCCCCTTCTTCGTCTCGTGGCGGCGGTCATACTCGTCTGTGATGTAGCGCACGAAGCCCCGCCAGGGAGCCCGCCAGCGGTGCTCCTCGTCACCATCACCCCGGCGGAAGCACCACACCGCGTCGAACTCCACATCCCCTGCCCCTCTCATGGCCAGGCGCCGTGCGTCCTCGTCGAGCTCCACCCAGGGACGGTCGAAGTCTAACCCCGCTGCACGTCCTGCGGCCCGGAGGATGTGCACATACTGATTGCCGACATCACCATAATGCCGTCCCGTGGGGTGACCACTCATAGCGCCTTCGGTAAGGGGCTGTTCCGGATTCGTGATCAGTTTCTCGGGGTCGGCCTCCAGCCGCACGCCGAGCCCGTCGCACGCCGGGCAGGCCCCCTCCTGTCGATTGAACGAGAGGCGCCCCGCGGTCCAGGGCCCGTCGAGCCCCTCTCCACAGGATGGACAGTTCGCATCCCTGGCCGAAACTTCGCCACCGCAGGCCGGGCATGGAACCACGCCCGCCCGAGCGTAGACCAGACGCAGCAGGGCGAGGATCCCGGTGACGGTCCCCACGGTGGAACGAGGAGTCATGGCCAGCGCGCCCTGCCCCACGGACACCGTGGGGAGGAGACCCTCCGCCGCGTCCAGGGCCGGTCGCCGCTTACGCGCTACAAACTGCTGTGCATAAGCCGAGAGGCTCGCAGCGAAGCGCCGCTGTCCTTCAGCGAAGAGGGTCTCGAAGGCCAGGGAGGACTTGCCCGAACCCGACACCCCGGTCACCACGGTGAGGCCCCTGCGGGGGAACTCCACGTCGATCCCTCGGAGATTATTCGTGGTGACGCCCCGGAGGCGGATTGGCCCATCAAGCGATCCGGGTGCGAACCGACGCACACCGGCCAAGCGCTGCGGCTCCCCCCGCAGAGCGGGGCCGAGGGCCTCTCCGGTAGCGGACTCAGCGACGGCGGCGACCTCTTCGGGTGTCCCCGCTGCCACGATACGCCCCCCCGCCGCGCCGCTCCCGGGTCCGAGGTCGACCACGTGGTCCGCACACTTGAGGACGTCCAGATCATGCTCGATCACCAGGACCGTGTTCCCAGCATCCACCAGGCGACCCAGCGCTGCGAGGAGCCGGGCCACGTCCGCAACGTGGAGCCCAGTGGTTGGCTCGGACAGGACGTAAAGGGTCCGTCCGGTCACCGTGCGGGCCAACTCCGTGGCCAGCTTGATCCGCTGGGCCTCGCCGCCGGACAGGGTAGTGGAGGGCTGGCCCAGAGGAAGATAGCCCAGCCCCACCCCGACCATGGCCTCAAGGATCCGACGGGCCCTGGGCTCATCCCGAAAAAACTCCAGGGCCTCCCCCGCTGTCATATCCAGGACATCCCGCACGCTCCGTCCCCGCAGGCGGATCGTGAGGGTCTCGTCGTCGAAGCGGCGGCCCCGACAGGCGGGACATGGGACATCGACCGCGCCCAGAAAATGCATCCCCAACGTCTGTACCCCGGCCCCCTGGCAGGTCTCGCAGCGGCCCCCTGCAGTGTTGAACGAAAACCTCCCTTTGCCCCAGCCTCTGGCGCGGGCCTCCGGGAGAGCAGCAAAGAGGTCCCGCACCACATCGAAGAGGCCGGAATAGGTGGCTGGGTTGGAGCGGGGTGTGCGGCCGATGGGCGCATGGCTCACCGTGATGACCCGGTCGATAGACTCCGCCCCATCAAGCGAGTCGTAGTCCCCTCCGGCGCGCCCGGTCAATGCCGGGACCAGAACCCCCTCGACAAGAGATGTCTTGCCCGCTCCCGAGACGCCGCTTACAGCGTTGAACGCGCCGAGGCGGAGGAAAAAGTCCACGTCACAAAGATTCCGGTGCCGTACGCCGCGCAGCAGCAGGGTAGCCCGGCCTTTACGACGAATCCGGGGGACAGAGATGCCCTGACCACCGGCAAACACAGCTCGGGTCGGAGGTGCGCTCTGATCCGGATCAGCACGGAGCCACTCGCCGGGGGGTCCCGAGTAGAGGATCCGTCCTCCTTCCGCACCCGCACCCGGGCCCACATCCACCAACCAGTCAGCGGCCCTGATCAGGGCTTCGTCGTGCTCCACAAGGACCACGGTGTTGCCGTTGTCCCGCAGCCGAAAGAGGACCTCCGCAAGGCGAGCCCTCTCAACGGGATGGAGCCCCACGCTTGGCTCGTCCAGAACGACGAGCAGGCCGCTCAGACCGGTGGTGACGTGACCCGCCAGTCGGATCCGCTGCCACTCACCGGGTGCGAGGCCCGCTGCAGGTCGGTCGAGGGTCAGGTACCCGAGACCCAGCCGCGACAACATCTCCAGGCGGCCGAGGATGGGCGCGGCACCCGCGTCGATGACCGCGCCGAGGGCCCCGGCACGATCCAGACCCTCGACGGCTACAGCAGAAGGCTGGTGAGAAATGCAGGCCAGGAACCGAATCGCCTCGTCCACGCTCATCCGAGCGATGTCCGCGGCATCGTGACCAAGCAGGGTCACCAAGGCGGCCTCTTTGCAAAGCCGCGCCCCCCCGCAATCGGGGCATATCCGGGAGCGTACGAAACGCATGACACCAGGGTTACGCTCCTTACGAAGAATCTCCGAAAGGATCGTGACGATCCCCCGATAGTGCCCCTCTTTTCGGGGCTTCGCGGTGATCCCCGTCC
Source organism: uncultured Myxococcales bacterium (assembly GCA_964406905.1). Taxonomy (GTDB): domain Bacteria; phylum Myxococcota_A; class UBA9042; order CAIXZC01; family CAIXZC01; genus CAZNWW01. The sequence continues at coordinate 6,887 of CAYOTU010000170.1, forward strand.
ACTTGAGCCGGGACTCGAGGGTGTGCTTTCCCAGGGGCACCTTGATCCGGTCAGAGCCGTAGAGGACCACGTCCCGCTGTGCGTCGGTCAGATCCCGCCAGGGCTGGTCCACGTCAAAGCCGTGGACCCGGGCTACCATGTCCAGCGCGTCCATTGTCACCTGGGAGTACATGATGTACCCCCGCTTGAGAGTCGGTGCGAGGCAGCCCTCCCGCAGGCTCTTCGCCGGATCCGCCACCAGGAGTTCGGGTGCAATACGGTCGACCTCCCCGATGCCGTCGCAGGTCGGGCAGGCGCCGTGGGGCGAGTTGAAGGAGAACAGGCTTCGGCGGATCCGGGGCAGCTTCACACCACAGGCAGAGCACCTCTCGGGGAATGGGGCGCTGATCTTGGCCCCGCAGTCCGGACAAGACAGCGCGCCGGCCCGCGCCAGGAGGAGGCGGACGCCGTCCAGAACCTCGCTCAGGGTCCCGACGGTGGAACGGGGCCCGGCCGCGCCGCGCCGCTGGCCGACTGCGATGGCAGGATGCAGCCCGGTGATGCTGTCGACAGCGGGGCTGCCGACACGCCCCATGTACTGACGAGCATAGGCGGAGAAGGTCTCCAGGAACCGGCGGGCGCCCTCGCGGTAGAGGGTATCGAACGCCAGGGACGACTTGCCCGAACCCGAAACACCGGTGATGACGATGAGCCGCCCCTGCGGGAGATCAAGATCTAAACCCCGCAGGTTGTTCTCCCGCGCTCCTCGTACCCGAATCCATTTATCTACCATTTGTCTACCATCGAGCCCCCCGAACGGTGGGCATGATAGCCAAGGCTGTGAGATCGTAGCGGACCCGTCACAGAGGGGGATTGTTACAGCGACGTCAGGCGTCTGAGTC